>NZ_LJHO01000010.1:0-105000 GCF_001295765.1 Novosphingobium sp. AAP1
AGAAGTGCCACCCGGTTCGCGTGATCCAGATGTCAGGTTGTAGATGTCGTTGCGATGGACCGCCTGGGGCAATAACCATGCTGCGGACATGCTTTGAGAAAACTTGTACAGAGGAATGCTTGCGGGTGACTTCTGCTCAATGGGGTCCTGCATCGCCTCGGGCGGATCGACCGCAAGTTTATCGAGGAATTGCGCATTGATGGGCGCCTTCCTTGCCGGGGGAGCGGGCATCCGGCCTATTGCGCGTCCTTGGGGAACCAGAAAGCCTGGTGGCAGGCCTCGCATTGGCCATCCAGTTCGCCGGCCGCCTCATAGACGGTCTTGAGATCGCGGCGGTCGGCGGCCTTGCCGATGCCGTCGATCCGGCGGGCAAGGGCGATGGCATATTGGCGGAAACCGGCGGGATTGGCGTCGATGTGGCGCTGAATGTCGGCCGGTTTGGCGCCTCCGGGAGTCTGTTCGTCAAGGATTTGTTGATCGGCCTTGCGCACCACAAAACTCTCGGCCTCGCCCAGCCGGTTCAGCGAGGCCGATAGGTCCGTCAGAGCGGCGCGCAGCTTGATCCAGTCGGCAGGTTTCATCTTCTTGGCCGACGGATTGCCCTCATCGTCCAGCTTGGCATTGGTGATGTCCCATAGGACCTGTGCCTTAGCCGCAACGTGATCGTGCATCTCGCTATAGACCACCACCGGCCCCTTGGGCGCAGGCTTGACGGCGCCCTGCGTCAACACCGCCATCGGCACCAGCGCGGCCATTCCCAACAGTTTCCAATTTGCCATTCCTTCGATCCTTTCCTTACTTTTTGGGGTAGGCGCCTTAAAATTCCTTGCGGATGGTAAACCGGGCTGAGCGCCGCTCAAGTGGATGGGTCTGGAAACCTTCCACCCCTTCTGCGGGTTCTCCCTGCAGGCGCGAGGTGTAGTAATAGGTTGCCGATGCGCTGCGGCTGTTAAAGATGTTGAAGAGGCTGACCTGCGCCCTCCATCCGCCCGCCAGCGCATAGGTGACGTCGATGTTCCACTCGCTGTATCCCCCATCGCGCGGGTCGAGCTGCCCATCGACCAGCGAATGCGTGCCCAGCCGCCGCCATTGCAGCGAACCCGACCACGGCCCCAGACCGTTGACCAGCGCGCCCGCCGAATAGGTGAAATTGGGAGCGTCCGCGATATAGGGCTGGGCAATGCCAAAGGCCGCCAGATTGGCGCCACGATAGCGCGGCCGCGCAAAGGCCAGATCGCTGTTCAGCTCCAGCCAGTGAACCGGGCGGTATTGCGCGGAAATCTCGATGCCTTGACGGCGGCTGGGGGCTCCCGCCTCGTTCTGGCCGGTGTCGGCGTTATAGCGCAGTTCGGAGCCGAAATCCTGCTGGAAGGCGGCGATTTGCAGGCTGAGGTGCGGGATAAGGTTACTGCGCAGCCCGACCTCCATCCCCGTGGTCGAGGCGAGCAGCGGCGTGCCTCCCGCCGCCAGCGGCACGCCTTGCGTGGGCACCGTGCCGAACACGCCGCGCACGTCATTGGAGTGAAACCCGCGCCCCGTGCTGAAATAGAACTCGGTCTTCGCCCATGGGCCAAGGATCAGGCTGCCCTTGGGCTGCCACAGATATTGATGGCCCTGCCCATTGGTGCCGGTGACATAGCTGACATCGTCGGCCTGCATGTAATCCAGGCGAACGCCGCCCACCGTGCGCAGCCAACTGGCCCAGCGCAGCGTGGTTTGCATATAAGGCGAGAGCATCAGGATATGCACCCGGTCAGCGTTGCAATTGCCGTTGATGGCATTGTAGTAAAGGATGCCTCCTCCGTCCTGTTTCTGAAAGCAGTTGGACAGGATCGTGTCGCGCTTCTTCGTATGGCGGCGGTCGACCAGCGCGATATCGTGGCGGATCTGCACGCCCGACACCGTCTCGGTCTCCAGCCCCAGCACCTGCGCCTTGAGCGTATAGCTGGCTCGCCCGCCAAAAACGGTGCGCGCCTCATGCTGGGCCTGCTGGTCGCCGTTGACGGGGTCATAAAGGTAGTGGGTGAAATTGTTCCACAGCGTCATGGTCGAACGGATCGCATAGAGGCTGGCGGAAAACTGGCCCGGACCGATGGGTTTTTCGATATGGCCCGACAGGCTGTAACGTTGCGAACGGCTGTAATCGCTCGGGTCCAACGTGCCATAGGGGCTGATGATCCCCGCCTCGACGGCGCGCTGGGGCTGGTCGGTAGTCAGCCGCCCCTCGCTGGCGTAGACCATGGCGGTCAGGGTGAAGCCGTCTCTGGCGGTGCCCTGACTGTAGCGCAACACACCGTTGAGTTTGCGGAAATTCTGCCCCGGTTGCCAAGGGCCGTCATAATGGCTGATCTGAAACGCGCCCAGCAGCCGCTTGTCCTTGCCAAGGCGCAGCGTGGCCATGCCCTGAGCTTCCTGATAGCCATCGGTGCCCACAGTCGCGGCTATTTGCGCGGGGGCTTCATTCAGAAGCCGCGTGCGTGCGGACGCCACCGAGCCGAAATCACCTGCGCCCGCGTAATAGGGGCCTTTCGTATAATCGATCCCGGCCACGACCTGCGGGGTCAGAAAGCCCAGATCAGAATAGCCCTGACCATGGGCATTGGTGCCGCGATTGACCGGCATGTCGTCGATGAAATTGGCAAAATCGGTGCCATGGTCCAGCGCATAGCCCCGGATCAGATAATAGGGCGCCTTGCCCTCGCCCGAATGGGTGGTGACGACAAGGCCGGGGATACTCTCGAACAATTCCGCGGCGCGATAGATCGGGCGCAGGGCAATCTCCTGCTGACTGATCGAACCCTGACTGGCGGTTTCGGCCTTGCCGATCATCTCGCTGCGCGATGCGGTGACCATGATCGTGCGCTGCTCCTGGGCGGATGCCTTGCCCGCGATGGCCATCGTGCAGACACCTGTCAGCAGGAGGAGGCGCGATGCGGCGCAGGGGGCGGAAAGACGCAAGTTCATGACAGTGATCTCAAATCTCTGGGGGCAGCATCGCCGCGCCGCCAGAAGGCGCCGAGGATGATGGCCGATGCGGGGGCGGGGGGCAGGATCCGCCATGGCGGCATCTACCCCTCGAGTATTTCCAGCAGACGGCCGGACGCAAGTTCATTGACGTTGGTTGGACGTTACAGGGCGTTACGCGCGCGCCGAATGTTTTACTCTTTGGCGGAGAGCGCGTCAGGAATACAGACCAGGCGCGGCGCAGGCCGTGTCGGGTTCTTGCGTGACCACGCGCCTAGGCTCAGGACCCATTGATTGGATGGACGTGATGTGATTCAGGCTCCGGGAGGAGACTGAACATGAGCGACCTGTATTGGCTGACGGACGAGCAGATGGCGCGTCTGTCGCCCTATTCCCCCAAGAGCCATGGCAAGCCCCGGGTTGATGACCGTCGTGTGCTGAGCGGGATCATCTTCGTCAACCGCAACGGGCTGCGCTGGCGGGACGCACCCAGGGAATACGGTCCGCATAAGACATTGTATAACCGTTGGAAACGTTGGGACGAGATGGGCGTGTTCGCACGGATGATGGAGGGCCTATCCGCCCAGAGGGCCGAGCCCCAAACCGTCATGATTGATGCAACCTATCTCAAGGCTCACCGCACGGCGTCCAGTTTTGGGGTAAAAAAGGGGATGTCGGGCGCCTGATCGGACGGACCAAGGGCGGCATGAACACCAAGCTGCACGCCGTCACCGATGCCAATGGTCGCCCGTTGAGTTTCTTCATCACGGCGGGCCAGATCAGCGATTACACCGGCGCGGCAGCCCTACTCGATGATCTGCCCAAAGCGCAGTGGATGCTGGCCGACCGGGGCTATGAAGCCGAATGGTTCCTCGACGCGCTCGAGCAAAAGGGCATCAGCCCTGCATTCCGGGGCGGAAATCGCGTACCTTTCCAGTCAAATACGACAAGCGCCGATACAAACGACGCAATCGCATCGAGATCATGTTCGATCGTCTGAAGGGCTGGCGCCGCGTGGCTACCCGCTACGATCGCTGCCCAACGGTGTTCTTCTCCGCCCTCACGCTCGCTGCAATCGTGCTCTTTTGGCTGTGATCAACGAGTCCTGAGCCTAACAGCTGGAATGAGGGCGTGTAGCCGACGGGCGGCTTAGCGGTTAGACGGAGGGGCAGGTTTCGGCACACGCGGCCGTTCACTCGTTCCCTGTTAAACTGCGTGATGTGGTCGAATCCGACCGTGGTCCGACTGATTGCGATCAGCCGAGCGCTGCTTGCCCGAAGTTCGGTCGCAGCACCTTGCCGCCGTCGCGCAGACCATCGAGATAATCCGACCAGTGCTGCATCATACGCACTCGCTCTTCCCAATACTGCCCGCGCGTGGAGGCGCGGCGAACGGCGTTGGCTTCGACGTGGGCAAGCTGGCGCTCAATGGCATCGGCGTTCCAAAGTCCCATCTCGTTGAGCAGTGTTGCCGCCATGGCGCGAAAGCCGTGGGCGGTCATTTCGTCCTTGCCGTATCCCATGCGGCGTAGCGCTGCGTTGATGGTGTTGTCCGACATCGGCCGATTGGCCGAGCGCAACGAGGGGAAGAGGTAAGGGCTATAGGCGGCGTCGTGCTCGATCTCACGAATGATCGCGATGGCTTGCCTGGATAGCGGCACGGCATGCGGCCGGCGCATTTTCATCTTGTGCTCGGGGATCGTCCAAATCTTGCGGTCGAAATCGAACTCCTTCCATTCGGCATGGCGAAGCTCGCCGGGTCGAACAAAAACATGTGGCAACAGGCGCATGGCGATGCGCGTCTGCATGTCGCCTTCATAGTCCTCGATCGAGCGGAGGAGGGCTCCGGCCTCCTTGGGCGTCGTGATGGCAGCGCGGTGAACAACTTTGGGCGTGACCAGCGCGCCGCGCAGGTCCGCGCAGACGTCGCGCTCGGCGCGCGCGGTCGCGATGGCAAAGCGGAACACTTGGCTGCACGTCGTGCGCACGCTGGTGGCGGTGTAGAACTTTTTGGTGCGTTCGATCTTCTTGAGCGCCAGCAACACCTCGTGTGCTGAGATCTTGGAAATCGGCCGCCTGCCGATCCCCGGCATGACCAGCCCCAACTGCCATTCGTACTTCTTAATCGAAGCAGCGGCGCGCTCCTCGAGCCGGACCTTCTCCAGCCATTCGTCGGACACCGCCTTGAAGGTGTTCGACGCCGCTACCGAATCTGCAATCTTGTTGAGCTTGGCCTGCTCTACCGGGTCGATGCCATCAGCCAGCAGGCGGCGAGCTTGCAGCAGACGTTCCCGTGCATCTGCCAGCAGCACCTCGGGATAGCGACCGAAGGTGATCGTGCGCTGGAAGTCGTGGAAGCGGTAGTTCATCCGCCAGTAGCGGGTTCCACTCGGCTTCACGAGGAGGTAGAGTCCGTCCCGGTCAGACAGCTTGTACGGCTTGTCTTTGGGCTTGGCGCGCGCGACAGATGCCGCCGTAAGCCCTGATTTTCCTGCTTTTTCGGCCATGTTGATGGACCTCCGACAGCGCAAATTGGCCGCAGGTCCATCAAGTGATCCATCACTCGTCTGAGATTGAGTGGAACATGTCCGGAACTGCCCGGAAATTATACCACCAAAAAACCGCAGAAAACAGCCACTTATGAGGCGTGCTGGCACCCCTTGAGAGGAGGCTCTGGAGCGGGTGAAGGGAATCGAACCCTCGTATTCAGCTTGGGAAGCTGCTGCTCTACCATTGAGCTACACCCGCTCGGGTGCGGCGCGATTGCCACAGGGGGGCGGGGCGGTCAACCGTCTTGTTTGGCGCCTGCGGCAAGGTCGGGCAGGGTCTGCGGGGTCAGCACCTGGGGCAGCTTGGTGGGGGTTGAGGCGCCCGGCGCATACCACAGGTAGAGCGGCACGCCCGCCGCGCCCTGGGCTGTCAGGAAGGTGGTGATCGCCGGGTCGGCCCGCGTCCAATCGCCCACGATCACCTGCACCCCGGCCTTGGCAAAGGCCTTGGCGGTCGTGTCGCGATCAATCGCGACGCTTTCGTTGACCTTGCACGACAGGCACCAGTCTGCGGTGAAATAGAGGAACACCGGCGTGCCGCTGGCGCGCGCGCGGTCGAGCGCGGCCTGGCTGAACGGTTGCGCGCCGGGCAGGCCTTCACCTTGCGTTGTGGGCTTTGCGGCAAGCCGTGGGGCACCGAGCAGGGCGGCAGCGATGAGCGCGATCGCGAGCGGCGCCAGCCAAGCCAGCACGGTGCGGCCCTGGCGCCGCTGCCGTTCGGCCACGACCAGCACGATCAGAAGCGCCACGGCGAGGGCGAGCGCCGCGCCCATCAGGCCAAGGCCACCCTGGCGCCAGGCCAGCCACAGCAGCGCCGCTACCGTCAGCCCCATCGGCACGGCCATGGCGCGGCGGAAGCGGTCCATCCACGGGCCGGGGCGCGGCAGGATGCGGCGCAGCGGCGGCACGAAGCCGATCAGCAGGAATGGCAGCGCCAGGCCCAGGCCCAGCGCCGCAAACACGGCGAGCCCCGCCACTGGCGGCAGTACCAGCGCCACGCCCATGGCGGCGGCCATGAACGGGCCCGTGCACGGCGTCGCCACGAAGGCCGCCAGCAGCCCGGTGCCAAAGGCGCCGCCCACCGTGCCGGCACTGGCGCCGCTGCGCGAGACAGACAGGCCCGGCAGTTCATAGAGCCCGGCAAAGTTTGCCGTGATCGCCATCGCCAGCAAGACTAACAAGGCCACCACGCCCGGGTTTTGCAACTGGAATGCCCAGCCCACCTGCGCCCCGCCGGCGCGCAAGGCCAGCAGTGCCGCGCCCAGCGCGAGGCATGCCAGGATCACCCCGGCGCTATAGGCCAGCCCTTCGGCCTGGGCATGCCGGCTGTTGCCACGTGCCAGCGCCATGGCCTTGAGGCTGAGGATCGGAAACACGCAGGGCATGATGTTGAGCACCAGCCCGCCGGCCAAGGCGCCGAGCATGGCCAGCACCAGCGTGCGCCACGAAAACGCGGTCTGTCCGCTGCCCCCGATCGGCGTGCCGCCCTTGGGCACCGCGCCGGGCACGGCCGTGATCGCCAGACCGCCAGCGCCAGGGCCCAGCGCCAGCACGCCGGAAATGCTTTGCGGGTGTTCGGCCATGGCGCCCTTGGCCCGCGCCAGGGTGACGATCAGCCAATCGCCCTGCCGGGCAAAGGCCTGGGGCGCGGCATAATCGATCACGCCCTGGCCAGCGATGAAGAAGTGCGGATCGGCAATGCGCGCGGTGGCGGGGAAGGGGATGGCGAGCGCGAGGCCGGGGGGCGTTGCCTCAAACTTCCCCTGCTGATCGAGCCGCGCCGGCAGGGCGGCGCGCCACGCGGCAAAGCGGGCGTCGTTGGGGCCATCGCCCACGGCGATCGTGCCCATCAGGCTGGCGCGTTCGGGCACGCAGATCTGGTTGGTGCAGGCCAGCCATTGCGCCTTGGCGCTGATCGGCAGGGTGCTGCCCGGCCGCGCATCGGCCGGCACCGTCACCGGCACCAGGACGGCATAGGCCTTTTCATAGACGTGGTTCATCAGGCCCTGCAGGATCAGGGTCTGCGGCACGGGAAACTGCAGGTCGCCGGCTTTGGCCCCGGCCGGCAGGCTCCAGTCGAGCGACAGCGGCAGGCCAGCGTCGCCCGGATTGGTCCAATAGCCGTGCCAGCCCGCCTCTGGCTGCATCAGCACGGCCATGGTCACGGTCTGGCCCGGTTGGGCGGGCCCCTCCGCCAGCAGCGTGGCGCGGATATGCGGGGCGCTGCCGCTTTCGTTCTGGGCCTGGAGCGGCTGGGCGCCGAGCAGGGCCATCGGCAAGAGCCACAAGACTGCAACAATTGCGCGCAATGGCGGGGTCAGTTGCGCCAGGGCGCCCGTCATGCTCTTCCAGAATCGCTGCAACAGGGGCACACGCTCTCCGTTTCCGGCGCGAAAGATCAGTCTAACGCCCGCGCGATGTAAGGCACATGGCCGGCGCCGTCCAGAACGCCTCTTGGTGAATACCCCAAGGGCGGGATGGACAAGGCAGGCGGCATTCCGTTGAGGTAACTTCATGCGAAACAAACCGGTCCTGACATCCGCCCTGATCACCCTTGCGGCAACCCTGGCGATGGCGCCCGCCACGTCCATCGCCGCGCCAGCCGCGCCGCAGCCTGTTGCCGCTGCGCCGGCACCCAGTTCCGCCGTCACCACGCCGCCGCGCCTGGTGATCGCGCTGGCGATGGACCAGTTCTCGGCCGATCTGTTTGCCGAATATCGCAGCCACTTCACCGGCGGCCTGGCGCGGCTGGCCAGCGGGGCGGTGTTCCCGGCCGGCTATCAAAGCCATGCCGCCACCGAAACCTGCCCGGGCCATTCCACCCTGCTCACCGGCAATCGCCCGGCCCACACCGGCATCATCGCCAACACCTGGATCGATCAATCCGCCGCGCGGGCCAAGAAAGAGGTCTATTGCGCCGAGGATGAAACCCGCGCTGCCGCCGATTCCAAGGATTATGTCGCCAGCGTCGGCCATCTTCTGGTGCCCACCCTGGGCGAGCGGATGAAGCAGCAGTGGCCGGCCGCGCGCAACGTGGCGGTTTCGGGCAAGGACCGTGCCGCCCTGATGATGGGCGGCCATGTGATTGACCAGGTGTGGTGGTGGAAGAACAACGGCTTCGTCACGCTCGATGGCCGGGCCGGCATTCCTGCCGCCGCGCAGGAAAATGCCACCGTGGCCAAGCTCCTCGCCAAGGGCGCCCCGGCGCTGCCGCTGCCGGCGTTCTGCGCGGCGCGCGAAGGCGCGGTGCAGGCTGGCAGCGCAACGGTCGGCACTGGGCATTTCGCCCTGGCGGCGGGTGATACCATGGCCTTCCGCGCCTCGCCCCGCCTCGATCAGGCGACGCTCGATCTCGCGCTCAAGCTGGTGGACGCGATGAAGCTGGGCAAGGGCCCGGCGCCCGACATGCTCGCCGTCAGCCTCTCGGCAACCGATTACGTGGGCCACGGCACCGGCACGCAAGGGCCGGAAATGTGCATCCAACTGGCCACTGTCGACCAGGCGCTGGGCGCGTTCTTTGCCGCACTCGATGCACGCGGCATCGATTATGGCGTGGTGCTCTCGGCCGACCATGGCGGCTTTGACCTGCCCGAGCGGCAGAACCGCGAGGCGATGCCCCAAGTGGCCCGCGCCGAAATGGCGCTTTCGCCCAAGGCCTTGAGCGAAAAGGTGGCGGCCAAGCTCGGCCTGCCGGCCAAGGGCCTGATCCTGGGCGATGGCACTGCCGGCGATTTCTGGGTCGATGCCGCGCTGCCCGATGCGGAAAAGACCACCGTGGTGGAAACTGCCCGTGCCATCCTGCTGGCCCACCCGCAGGTCGCCGCCGTGTTCACCGCCCCCGAAATCGCCGCCACGCCGATGCCATCGGGCTCGCCCGAAACCTGGAGCCTGATTCAGCGCGCCCGCGCCTCGTTCTATGGCCCGCGCTCGGGCGATTTCGTGGTGATGCTCAAGCGCGGTGTCATGGCGCTGCCGCAACCGGGGCCGGGCTATGTCGCCACCCATGGTTCGCCGTGGGATTATGACCGCCGCGTGCCGATCCTGTTCTGGCGCAAGGGCATGACTGGCTTTGAACAGCCTTCGCCCGTTGAAACAGTGGACATTGCCCCCACCCTTTCGGCATGGATCAATTTGCCGGCGCCGCAAGGCGCCTATGACGGTCGCTGCCTTGATCTCGATCCGGGGCCGGGCAGTACCTGTGGAGTGAAGTGATGAACGACGTGGCGGCAGAGCAGGCCCTTTCGGGCGACGTGGTGATCCTGGGCGGCGGCCTTGTCGGCATGACGCTGGCGATCGGCCTCGCCAAGCAGGGCCTGTCCAGCCTGGTGGTCGATTCCTCCGATCCGGCGGCGCAAACCGCCGCCGGGTTCGACGGGCGCGCCTCGGCCATCTCTACCGCCAGCTGGAACCTCTATACCAACCTCGGCATGGCCGACGCGCTGGCTCCCAAGGGCTGCCCGATCGATGCCATCGCCGTGACCGACAGCATGAAGCCCGGCCGCATCGATTTCCGCCCCGGCGCGGAAGAGGGCTCGCTGGGCCGCATGTATGCCAACCGCGATCTGCGCATGGCGATGTACGATGCTGCCGCGCGGGAAAGCCTGATCACTTTCCTGCCCAATGCCCAGGTTGCCACGCGCGAACGCGGCGATCATGGCGTGGCCGTTACCCTCGCCGATGGCCGCCTGCTCAAGGGCAGCCTGCTGGTCGCCGCCGAAGGGCGCCGCAGCCCCACGCGCGATGAAGCAGGCTTTACCCCGGCACGCTGGGACTATGGCCATCGCGCCATCATCGCCGGGCTGACCCACGAACGCAGCCACGAGAACACTGCCTGGGAAATCTTCTATCCCGCCGGCCCCTTTGCCCTGCTGCCGCTGTTGGACGAAGCCGATGGCACGCACCGCAGCGCGCTGGTGTGGACCGTGGCGGAAAAGGACGCGGCCGGGGTTCTCGCCCTGGGCGAAGCTGCCTTCCTGGCCGAGGTGGACAAGCGCATGGGCGGCGTGTTCGGCAAGATCGCGCTCAACGGCCCGCGCTCGTCCTATCCGCTCAATTTCCACCACACCGCCAAAATCGTCGATCATCGCCTCGCGCTGGTGGGCGATGCCGCGCACGGCATGCATCCGATCGCCGGCCAGGGCCTCAACGTGGGGCTGCGCGATGTTGCCGCGCTGGTAGAGGTCTTGGCCGACGGTGCGCGGCTGGGTCTGGAGCCGGGCGACGCGCAGTTGCTCGCACGCTATGAACGCTGGCGCGCCGCCGATACCTTCATGGTTGCGGCTGCCACGGACGTGCTCACCCGCCTGTTCGGCCTGCGCGGGCGCCTGCCCAGCATGGTACGCCGCTTCGGTATGGCCGGCGTGCAGCGCCTGCCCACGCTCAAGCGCTGGTTCATGGATGAGGCGCGCGGCATGAGTGGCAAGCTGCCAGACCTGCTCAAGGCCTGAGCCACAGCGGCCTGTTCAGCCCGCCCTGGCTGCGCGTCGGGGCGGGCTTGCCCTATCATCGGTGCGCGGTTCGGTCCAAGCGGCTCCAATTCTGATATATTCCTTAAGCGCGGCCCCTTATCCGGCGCTTAAGATTCGCCCTATAAAGCGCTCCGTCATGACCCAGCGCGCGCTCAAAACCATCCTCCTCGTGTTCGGCACCCGGCCCGAGGCCATCAAGATGTTTCCCGTGGTGCACGCCCTGCGCGCCGATCCGCGCTTTCGCGTGGTCACCTGCGTCACCGCGCAGCATCGCGGCATGCTGGACCAGGTGCTGGCGATTGCCGGCATCACCCCCGATCACGATCTCGATCTGATGCGCCCCAACCAGACGCTCGACGGGCTCACCGCCGCGCTATTGACCGAAATCGGCAAGGTAATGGACGCGGAAAAGCCCGATTGGGTCGTGGTTCAGGGCGATACGGCCACGGCTATGGCGGGGGCCCTGGCGGCCTATTATCGCAAGATCGCGGTGGCCCATGTCGAGGCTGGCCTGCGCAGTCACAATATCTATCACCCCTGGCCCGAAGAGGTGAACCGCAAGATCATCGGCACCATCGCCGCGCTGCATTTTGCGCCCACGCCCACGGCCGCCGACGCGCTGCGCGCCGAAAATGTCGACTCCGCCACGATCCACGTCACCGGCAACACCGTGATCGATGCGCTGCACTGGGTCACCGCCAGGATCGCGGCAGAGCCGGAACTGGCCGGCGGCCTCGCTGCCCTCGAAAGCCGCTTTGCCGGCAAGCGCCTGATCGGCGTGACCAGCCACCGCCGCGAAAACTTCGGCGGCGGGCTCGAGGCAATTGCCCAGGCGATCCGCACCCTGGCGGCCCGGCCCGACGTTGCCCTGATTTTTCCCGTGCACCCCAACCCCAACGTGCGCGCGGTGATGGATGCAGCGCTCGCCGGCTTGCCCAATGTCGCCCTTATCGAGCCGCTCGATTATCCCCATTTCGCCCGCCTCCTGGCGATCAGCGAGATCATGCTGACCGACAGCGGCGGCGTGCAGGAAGAAGCCCCGGCGCTGGGCAAGCCCGTGCTGGTGATGCGCGAAACCACCGAGCGGCCCGAAGGCGTCGCTGCTGGCACTGCCCGCCTGGTGGGCATCGATGCTGCGCGCATCGTGGCCGAGGCCAGCGCCCTACTCGACGATCCCGCCGCCTACGCCGCGATGGCCCGCGCCCACAGCCCCTTTGGCGACGGCCACGCCGCCGTGCGCATTACGGCGTTGCTGGCGGGGTCGGGGCCGCCAAAGATATAGTGTTGGTCGCAACGCTCGCGGGCTGTGATGTTTAATATCTACCCCTATTTCCGCCGCTTGCGCCACAGCAGCACGCCGGCCGCCGGCACGGCCAGGGCGGCAGCGGCCAGCGCGGCAACCTTGGCGGCGGCCAGGGCAATTCCCGAAAGTAGGAACAGCACGATTTCCAGTGTGGCTTTCAACATGGGCGGGGCAAGCGATGCTGCATCCCGTGGCAACGGGGGAAGGGCGCAGACTGTGCCCAACAAACCTGAAACTGCCACGCGAACATCAAAAACCCCGCCTCCTTCCGGCTGGGGATACCGGAAAAAGGCGGGGCGGTAAGCTTGAAAGCGGCAGGTAAAGGGGATGGTGCCGCTTTCTTGCCAACCTTGTCAGGCCACTAGGTCGAAACGATCGGCGTCCATCACCTTGGCCCAGGCCGCCACAAACGCGTCAACGAACGGCTTTTCCGCATCATCCGTGGCATAGGCTTCGGCCAGGGCGCGCAGTTCTGAGTTGGCCCCAAAGATCAGGTCCACCCGCGTGGCGCTATGCCGGGGTTCGCCGGTCTTGCGGTCGAACGCAGTGAACACGCCATCCCCGGTTTCCTGCCAGCGCATGGCCGTGGTGGCCGCCAGCAGGTTGCGGAAGAAGTCATTGGTCAGCAGCCCCACGCGATCGGTGAACTGGCCCAGCTTGCTGCCGCCATGGTTGGCGCCCAGCACGCGCAGCCCGCCGACCAGGACGGTCATCTCGGGCGCGGTCAGGCCCAGCAGTTGCGCGCGATCTACCAGCAGTTCTTCCTGGCTGCGACGATGCTTGCCTGCGGCATAGTTGCGAAAGCCGTCATGCCGGGGTTCCAGCACGGCAAAGCTGGCCGCATCGGTCTGGGCATCGCTGGCATCGGTGCGGCCCGGGGTGAACGGCACCACGACATAGTGCCCCGCCGCCCGCGCCGCCGCTTCCACGCCGGCATTGCCGGCCAGCACGATCAGATCTGACAGGCTCACCTTGCGGCCATCGCGGGCTTCGCCATCGAACGATGCCTTGATCGTGCGCAGCACGTCGAGCACGCGGGCGAGGTCAGCCGGCTCGTTCGCTGCCCAATCCTTTTGCGGTGCCAGGGCGATGCGCGCGCCATTGGCGCCGCCGCGCTTGTCGGACTGGCGGAAGGTGGAGGCGCTGGCCCACGCCGTCTTGACCAGGTCCGTCACCGAGAGACCGCTGTTGAGCACCCGTGCCTTGAGCGTGTCGATATCGGCTGCCGTCACCAGGGGATGATCCACCGCCGGCACCGGGTCCATCCAGATGCGCGGTGCTTCCGGCACGTCCTTGCCCAGATAGCGCGCCTGTGGCCCCATGTCGCGATGGGTCAGCTTGAACCACGCCTCGGTAAAGGCGCGGGCAAACTTGTCCGGGTTGGCGTGGAAGTCCCTGGAAATGGCGAGGTAGGCCGGATCGGTGATCAACGCGATATCGCTGGTGAACATCATCGGCTGGTGCCGGCGCGTGGCATCATGCGCATCCGGCACCGTGCCCGCGCCAGCGTCGCCCTTGGGCTTCCACTGGTGTGCGCCCGCCGGGCTGACGGTCAATTCCCAGTCATAGCCGAACAGCGCATCGAAATAGCCGTTGTCCCAGGCGATCGGATTGGTCGTCCAGGCGCCTTCAAGGCCGCTGGTGATCGCATCCACGCCCGCGCCGCTGCCGTGCGTGCTGATCCAGCCCAGCCCCTGGGCCAGAATATCCGCGCCTTCCGGGGCGGCGCCGATCGCGGCCGCGTCACCTGCGCCATGGGCCTTGCCAAAGGTGTGGCCGCCGGCGATCAGCGCCACGGTTTCCTCGTCGTTCATCGCCATGCGGGCAAAGGTTTCGCGAATGTCGCGCGCCGAACCGAGCGGATCGGGTTCGCCATCGGGGCCTTCCGGGTTCACATAGATCAGGCCCATCTGGACGGCGGCCAGCGGCTCTTCCAGTTCGCGATCGCCGCTATAGCGGGCATCGGCCAGCCACTGGCTTTCCGAACCCCAATAGATATCGGCCTCGCTTTCCCACACGTCTTCACGGCCGCCGCCAAAGCCGACCGTGGGCAGGCCCATCGCTTCGAGCGCGCAATTGCCGGCCAGCACCATCAGGTCGGCCCAGCTCAGGCTGGCGCCATACTTCTGCTTCACCGGCCACAGCAGCAGGCGCGCCTTGTCGAGATTGACGTTGTCGGGCCAGGAATTGAGCGGGGCAAAGCGCTGCGTGCCCGAAGACGCGCCACCGCGCCCGTCAAACGTGCGATAGGTGCCCGCACTGTGCCAAGCCATGCGGATGAACAGCGGGCCATAGTGGCCATAATCGGCCGGCCACCACTCTTGCGACGTGGTCATCAGCGCGGCGATATCGGCCTTTACCGCATCGAGGTCGAGCCGGCCAAACGCCGCGCGATAGTCATGCCCATGGGGCATCGGATCGCTCAGGCGCGAGTGCTGGCGCAAGATGCCCAGGTCCAGCCGGTTGGGCCACCAGGTCTGGTTGGTCTGGCTCTGCGCGATCGCTGCGGCGCTGGCGCCTTCATGGAACGGGCACTTCGAGGGGGCGGACATGGCTTGGCTCTCCGTCAGGGGGAAATTCGTTGTCCGCAGCCATAACGAGCATGTTTTGATCGTCTAAATGGATTAAAGTGCCCAGAGTAAGTTGAAATGACGATTTATGGTTCCGCTTCCCCCTTGCCCGGCCGGTTCCGGCACCGTAAAGCGCGGGCACTTTCTTCATCGCAGACGGGGCGATTTTTCACACATGACGGCCACTCCCAAGACTTCCGCGCTAATGGCGCGCGGCGCTGCCTTTCTGGGCACCGAGCACGCGATCCTGTGCGGTGCGATGAGCTGGGTTTCGGAACGGAACCTGGTGGCCGCGATCAGCAATGCCGGCGGTTTTGGCGTGATAGCCTGCGGCGCGATGACGCCTGATCTGCTCGATGCCGAAATCACCGGCACCAAGGCGCTTACGGCCAAGCCGTTCGGCGTGAACCTGATCACCATGCACCCCCTGCTATTCGATCTGATCGCGGTGTGTGCAAAGCACGGCGTGGGCCATGTCGTGCTGGCCGGCGGCATCCCGCCCAAGGGCAGTGTCGAGGCGATCAAGGCGTTCGGCGCCAAGGTCATCGTCTTTGCCCCCACGATTGCGCTCGCCAAGAAGCTGTTCCGTTCGGGCGCCGATGCGCTGGTGATCGAGGGCAGCGAAGCAGGCGGCCATATCGGCCCGGTGTCCACCTCGGTGCTGGCGCAGGAATTCCTGCCCGCCCTGGCTGCCGATCACCTCGTCTTCGTGGCGGGCGGCATCGGCCGTGGCGAGGCGATTGCCTCCTACCTCGAAATGGGTGCGGCCGGCGTGCAATTGGGCACCCGCTTTGCCTGTGCCAGCGAATCGATCGCTCATCTCGCGTTCAAGGCGGCGTTCTTCCGCGGCAACGCGCGCGATGCGGTGGCCTCGGTCCAGGTCGATCCGCGCCTGCCGGTCATTCCGGTGCGCGCGCTCAAGAACAAGGGCACCGAGGAATTCACCGCCAAGCAGATCGAAGTGGCGCACAAGCTGGACGCCGGCGAACTCGACATGGCCGCCGCGCAGCTTGAAATCGAACATTTCTGGGCCGGCGCGCTGCGCCGCGCGGTAATCGATGGCGATGTGGAACGCGGCTCGGTCATGGCCGGCCAGTCGGTGGGCATGGTCACCAAGGAAGAGCCGGTGGCCACGATCATGGCCCAGCTGCTGGAAGAAAGCGAAGCTGCGCTGATGCGTCGCGGCTGAGGGCAGATGGCTGGGGCCGGGGGGATTTCATGACGCATCGCGCTTCGCTGAGCTTTGTCTTTGCCATCGTGCTGATCGATATGCTTGGCTTTGGCATCGTCATTCCGGTGTTTCCCGGGCTGATCATGCACTTGGCCCGCGTGTCGATAACCCAGGCGGCCGAATATGCTGGCTGGCTGGGCGCGGGCTATGCGGTAATGCAGTTCGTGTTCGCCCCGGTGATCGGCAACCTGTCCGATCGCTTTGGCCGGCGGCCGGTGCTGCTGGCGGCGGTCTTTGCCCTGGGCCTCGACTATCTGCTCCAGGCCTTTGCTCCGGCGATGAGCTGGCTGGTGGCCGGGCGCATCATTGCCGGCATCACCGGTGCCAGCTTCTCGGCCGCCTATGCCTATATCGCCGATGTCACCCCGCCGGAAAAGCGCGCGGCCAGCTTTGGCCTGATGGGCATGGCCTTTGGCATCGGCTTCGTTGCCGGGCCGGCGCTGGGCGGGTTGCTCGGCACGCTGGGGCCACGCGTGCCGTTCATGGCGGCGGGCGGGCTCAGCTTTGCCAATTTCCTGTTCGGGCTGTTCACCTTGCGGGAATCGCTCGACGCCGATCATCGCCGGCCATTCGACTGGCGCCGTGCCAATGCCCTTTCCAGCCTGCGCGCGCTGAAAGGGCAAAGCGCGCAAGTGCTGTGGTTCGTGGCGGCGCTGGGCGCATGGCAACTGGCAAACGTGGTCTATCCTGCGATCTGGACCTACATGGCGATTGCTGCCTATGGGTTTTCGACAAAGGCGGTTGGCCTCGCTCTCGCCGTCGTCGGATTGAGCGCCGCGCTGTTCCAGGGGCTGGGCATGCGCTATCTCTTGCCCCGGCTGGGGGAGCGGCGCGCGGTGATCATGGGCGTGGCCTCGCTCGCCACTTCTGCAGTGCTCTATTGCCTCGCGCACCAGGTCTGGCAGGTTTATCTCGCCATTGCGGTCGGCGCGTTCCAAGGCGCGGTGCAGCCTTCGATCTCGGCCATGAACAGCCGCGCGGTCGATGCGCGCAGCCAGGGCGAACTGCAAGGCGCGGTGCAGTCGATCGGCTCGATCGCCCAGATCATCGGCCCGCCGCTCTATGCGCAGACCCTGGCACGGTTCAGCGGCCCGGGCGCGCTGATCGATCTGCCCACCATGCCGATGCTGGTCGCCTCGGTCATCGCGCTGGCGGCGTTGGTGCTGTTCCTGAAAGGCGCCCGGCGTACCGCCTAAGGGCCGTTGCGACGGGCGGTCTAAGCGTCAGCTTTCCAGCTCGACGTCCCAGTAGAGCCAATCCCGCCAGCTTTCGTGCAAATGCCCAGGCGGAAAGGCGCGGCCCTTTTCCTGCAATTGCCATGTCGTGGGCCGGATCGGTTCTTCCATCAAGCGCATGTGCGCCTGGGCCGGGGTGCGGCCGCCCTTGGTCATGTTGCAGGGTGCGCAGGCGGTGGTGACGTTTTCCCAGGTGGTGCGCCCGCCCAGCCGGCGCGGGATCACGTGGTCGAACGTGAGGTTTTCCCCGCTACCGCAATACTGGCACACGAAGCGATCGCGCAGGAACAGGTTGAAGCGGGTGAAGGCGGGAAACTCGCTGGGCTTCACATATTGCCGCAGCGCGATCACCGAGGGAATCTTCATGTCCAGCGACGGGCTGTGCACCGCGCGGTCATAGGTGGCGATGATATCCACCCGTTCCAGGAACACCGCCTTGATCGCGGTTTGCCACGGCCACAGGCTGAGCGGGTAATAGCTGAGCGGCGTGTAATCTGCGTTGAGCACCAGCGCCGGGCAATTGTCGAGATGACGGTTGGATGCCAGCAAACGCGGCGTCGCGGCGCTATCGCCGCTATGGGGCCTGGCCGCAGCCGCCCGCTCGATCAGCGCCTGGTGAAGCATGCTCCGCTCGCGCTCCTGTGCCAAATCGGCTTCCGCCTCGCTCGGGGCGAGGCATGAAGGACAGGCATGACCGCTTCATGACGCATGGGCATAACGAACACCTTTGTGCTGTTCCGGTCAAGGCCCGGCTGCCGCACCAAAAGGGCAGCCGGACTTTATCCACAGCTTGTCAACACCCCGCCGATCACCGTGCGTAGGCGTTCACAAGGTCATAGAGATAGGCGCGTCCGGTCAGCAGCGACTTGACCTCGATCCGCTCGTTCAGGCCATGCACGCCATTGCCATCGGGGTTGCCCCAGGGGCCAGGCACGCCATAGGTCGGGATGCCCACGGCCTCCAGGAAGATGCCGTCGGTGGCCCCGGTGGACATGTCGGGCACCACCGGCACGGCGGGGAAATACTGCGCGGAAAGCTTTTCCATCGGGCCGATGATCTTGGGATCTAGCGCGGGCGCCTTGGCCAGCGGACGCTGGGGCGGCACCAGGCTCACCGTCACGCCAAGATCGGCTACGACCTTTTGCAGCGCGGTCTGGATTTCTTCTACCGAATGGCCGGGGAAGATGCGGCAGTTCACGTTGGCCCCGGCGCGCTGGGGCAGGGCATTGTTGGCGTGGCCGCCATCGAGCAGCGTGGCCACACAGGTGGTGCGCAGCTTGGAATGATAGGTGCGGTCGGTGTTCACCAGCTTTTCCGCCTCGGCAAAGGCTGGGCTGCCGATCGGGTTGCTGGCCAAGACCTGCATCGCCTTGCCCATGGCATCGCCGCGCGCCGCCCCGGCCTTGGCAAAGAAGGCGCGGGTGGTGTCGCTCATCTCGGTGGGAAATTCATGGTCGCGCAGCCGGGCGAGCGCATCGGCCAGCTCGTAAATGGCGTTCTCGCGCACAGGGATAGAGCTGTGGCCGCCAGGATTGCGGGTTTCCAGGCGATAGTTCTGCACCGCCTTTTCGCCCACCTGGATCGATTGGTTGACCAGCTTGCCGCCTTCCGACAGGCCCTTGCCATCGGTATCGCCGCCGCCGCCCTCTTTAAGGGCAAACTCGGCATCGATCAGGTCGCGCTTGTTCTGCGCCAGCCACTGCGCACCGTTGAACGCCCAGGTGGTTTCCTCGCCGCAGGTCAGCGCCATCTTGACCGTGCGCTTGAGCGGTTTGCCCGCCTTGAGGCGCACCATCGTATCGACCCAGATCGCCGCCATCGATTTGTCGTCGGCGGTGCCGCGGCCATAGAAATAGCCACCTTCCTCGATCAGGGTGAAAGGATCACGCTCCCAATCGGCGCGCTTGGCCTCCACCACGTCGAGATGGGCGAGCAGCAGGATCGGTTTGGCGGTTTTCAACGTGCCCGGCAGCACAGCAACCAGCCCGCCATCCTTGGGATGTTCGGGCGTGGAAAACAGCGTGAGCTGGCTGTCGGCATAACCAGCCGCTTTCAGGTGCGCGGCCATGCGCTCGGCCGCCAGGGTGCATGATCCGCTGCTGACCGTGGTATTGGTTTCGACCAGTTCCTTGTAGATGCCACGAAATTGCGCCTCCCCGGCGTCTGGCGCGGTGGGCGCGGCCTGGGCCGCAGTGGCGGTGGCCATCGCTGCCAGGGCGATGGTCGAGATGGCGCTGCGCGTGATCAAAGGATTGCCCCCTTTTCCTGTTCGTTGCGCGCACCATGCCGCATGGCGCCGCGCATGCAAGAGACTTGGCGCAGCCCGCCTTGGGCCTGTGTAAAACAGGGCCAATTCGCTTGGGTTTTGCGGGTAAAGTGCCTATGTGCAAAACTATGGCCAGCACCAACGAAAATACCCCGAACACCAACTCCTACGGCGCCGACTCGATCAAGGTCCTCAAGGGCCTGGATGCGGTTCGCAAGCGTCCCGGCATGTACATCGGCGATACCGACGATGGCTCGGGCCTGCATCACATGGTCTTCGAAGTGTCGGACAACGCCATCGACGAGGCATTGGCCGGTCATTGCGATCTTGTCCTGATCGAGCTGAACCCCGATGGTTCGGTCTCGGTCGAGGATAACGGACGCGGCATTCCCACCGGCATCCATGCCGAGGAAGGCGTTTCCGCCGCCGAAGTGATCATGACCCAGCTCCATGCGGGCGGGAAGTTCGAGAACACGTCTGACGACAACGCCTACAAGGTTTCGGGCGGCCTGCACGGCGTGGGCGTCTCGGTGGTCAATGCCCTGTCGGAATGGCTGGAGCTGACGATCTGGCGCGAAGGCCAGGAACACTGGATGAAGTTTGCCCATGGCGATGCCGTGGCGCCGCTCAAGGTTACCGGCCCGGCGCCGATGGCGGACAACGGCAAGCCCAAGAAGGGCACGCGCGTGACCTTTTCGGCCAGCCACGACACCTTCAAGAACGTGACCGAGTTCGATTTCGACAAGCTCGAGCACCGCTATCGCGAGCTTGCCTTCCTCAATTCGGGCGTGCGCATCCTGCTGCGTGACAAGCGCCATGAAGAGGTCAAGGAACACGATCTCTATTACGAGGGCGGCATTGCGGCCTTCGTGAAATACCTCGATCGCAACAAGCAGGCGCTGATCCCCGAACCGATCGCGATTTCGGCGATGCGCGACGGCATCGGCATCGACGTGTCGCTGGAATGGAACGACAGCTATTACGAAAACGTGCTGTGCTTCACCAACAACATCCCGCAGCGCGATGGCGGCACCCACCTGGCCGCGTTCCGCGCCGCGCTGACCCGCACGCTCAACGGCTATGCCGATCGCTCGGGCCTGCTCAAGAAGGAAAAGGTTTCGCTGTCGGGTGACGACATGCGCGAAGGGCTGACCGCGATCGTCTCGGTCAAGCTGCCCGATCCGAAGTTTTCCAGCCAGACCAAGGACAAGCTGGTCTCCTCCGAAGTGCGCCAGCCGCTTGAAAGCCTGATGGCCGACAAGATGAGCGAATGGCTGGAGGAAAACCCGGCCCACGCCAAGGCCGTGATCCTCAAGGTAATCGATGCGGCCGCCGCGCGTGAGGCCGCGCGCCGTGCCCGCGAACTGACCCGCCGCAAGGGCGCGATGGACATCGCCAGCCTGCCCGGCAAGCTCGCCGATTGCCAGGAGCGCGACGCCAGCAAGTGCGAACTGTTCCTGGTCGAAGGGGACTCGGCCGGTGGCAGCGCCAAGCAGGGCCGTGACCGCAAGACGCAGGCGATCCTGCCCTTGCGCGGCAAGATCCTCAACGTGGAGCGCGCGCGGTTCGACCGCATCATTTCCTCGCGCGAAGTGGGCACGCTGATCCAGGCGATGGGCACCGGCATCCGCGATGAATTCAACCTGGAAAAGCTGCGCTATCACAAGATCGTGATCATGACCGACGCCGACGTCGACGGCGCGCACATCCGCACGCTGCTGCTCACCTTCTTCCACCGCCAGATGCCCGACATCATCCGGGCCGGGCACCTCTTCATCGCCCAGCCGCCGCTCTACAAGGTCGCCAAGGGGCGCAGCGAAGTCTATCTCAAGGACAACGCCGCGCTCGATCGCTACCTGGTGGAGGCCGGCACGACGGGCCGCATCCTGGAAACCCAGGGTGGCGCGCGCGGCAGCCAGGAACTGGCCGAACTGGTCGACCATGCGCTGCGCCTGCGCAACCTGATGGCCTTCGTGCCGCGCCGCTACAACCCGGATATCGTGGAAGCGCTGGCGCTGGCCGGTGCGCTCGATCCCGATCTCTCGGCCGATGCCCGCATCGCCGCGCTTGCCAATGCCGCAAGCTGGCTGGATCGTGGCGATCCCGAGGCGCAGTGGGCGGCGCAGATGAGCGAAGACGGCGGCTATCACATCCAGCGCGCCTGGCGCGGGGTGACCGACCATCACATGATCGAGGCCGGCTTCCTGACCAGCGCCGAAGCGCGCAAGCTGGCCCGCCTCGCGGCCGAACACGCCGATGTCTATGCCGGTGTTGCCCGCCTGGTGCGCGCTGGCGCCGCGCCGGCCGAGCCGGAAAGCACGGGCGCCACCGATGGCGAGGAAGTCCCCGCCGCCGCGGCCCGGGCCGACAGCAAGGACGCCGGCATTACCCGGCCTTCGCAACTGCTCGAAGCGGTCATGGCCAATGGCCGCAAGGGCCTGTCGATCCAGCGCTACAAGGGCCTGGGTGAAATGAACGCCGAACAGCTGTGGGAAACCACGCTCGATCCGGAAGTCCGTTCGCTGCTCCAGGTCAAGGTGGAAGACGCCGACGTGACCGACGAGATCTTTACCCGCCTGATGGGCGACGTGGTCGAGCCGCGCCGCGATTTCATTCAGGAAAACGCCCTCAACGTGGCCAATCTGGACGTTTGATCGGCATGAGCACTGCAACCATCCCCTGGGACCAGGCCGCCACGATGATCGATCTGGAAGGCCGCACGCCGATCATCGGCACGATCCGCGAATGTGCGCTGCACTTCTCGCTCTACAAGCCGCACGCCCGTGACAACGCCCGTGTGCTGCTGACCGTGCCGATCCACCGCGAAGGCCGCAAGACCCGCACCTGGCTGCTCGATCCACCGGAAATCGCCGAGTTGGCCGAACGCCTGGCACGCGAGACGCAGTAACCCGGCCCAATATGCCGGCAACCCCCTGTCCCGCCCGATTATGTCACGGGCGGGACAGGGCGATGCTTCGTCAGGCCGAGGGCATCTGCTGGCTGGCGCAGTGGAAGCCACCGCCACCCACCAGCACGGCATCGCCCATCACGCCCAGCGTGGCGCGGCCGGGAAACAGCGCGCCGATGGCCTCCACGCCAGCTTCGTCGTGGACCGAGCCGAAGATCGGCACGATCACCGCATGGCTGGTGATCACGAAGTTCATGTAGCTGGCCGGCTGGATCATGCCGCCCCATTCGATGCGGCCCGGTGAGGGCACCTCGATCACCTCCACCCCAGCATCGCGGGCGCGCGCGGCGGCATCGGCATAGATCGCGGCATTGGGATCGTCCGGGCCGGTGGCACGGGGCAGGGCCAGGCGATTGGCGCCGACAAAGCGGGCCAGGTTGTCGACGTGCCCGTCGGTGTGGTCGTTGATCAGCCCATCGCCCAGCCACAGCACGCGATCATAGCCCAGGTCGCGCTTGAGGCGCATTTCCAGGTCGGCGCGCGACAGGTGCGGGTTGCGATTGGGGTTGAGCAGGCACTGCTCGGTCGTGGCAACCAGGCCAGTGCCATCGCCATCGAGCGCGCCGCCTTCGAGCACCCAGTCGGCCTTGCTGGCCGGCAGCCCGGCATCGGCGGCCAGGGTGGCACCGATCTCCTGGTCTCCAGGCATCAGGTACTTGCCGCCCCAGCCGTTGAAGCCAAATAGCTGCGCGCGGCGCCCACCGGCACCATCGGCCACCACCAGCGGCCCGGTATCGCGCAGCCATACGTCGCCATAGACGCGCTGTTCGATCTTGACGCAGGCGCTGGCCAGCCGCTCGGCGCGCATGCGGTTGGCTGCATCGCGCACTACCAGGCGCACTTCCTGGCCGCTTTCGGCCACGGCGCTGGCAAACGCGGCGATCTGCTCCTGCGCGCGGTCGATCACGCCCGACCATTCTTCGGCCAGGTGGGGGAAACCCACCCAGAGCCAGTCCTGCGGGGCGAATTCGGGGGGCATCATGCCGCCCGTCGGGTTCTCGTCGTTCATGGCCACGGCTTACTTGGCGCCGGTTACGGTTGCGCGGCTGGCATCGCGGATAGCGCGGAATTCGTCGCCCTGGTGCCAGTTGGGCCAGGTCGTGCCAGTGGCCAGCGCACGGCCGAGGCGGTAATAGAGCTCCACCTCCTGCGCCATGCCGGTCATGTCCCAGCTGTCGGAATATTCGTCCGACGGCTGGTGATAGCGATGCTCGACATACTCTTCGGTGGCAGCCTCACCGGCCTTTTTGCCGCCGTTGATCAGGTCGGTGCCCCGGCCGACGGCAAACATCGGCACGCCGCGCTTGGCCAGGCTGAAGTGATCCGACCGGTAATAGTGGCCACGCTCGGGATGATCCTCGGGCGTTTCGGTCAGGTGCATCTGCGCTTCCACCTGGCGCAGGATCGCGGTGAGGTCAGACTTGTCGCCCCCGGTCACCTGCACGTCGCGCGTCGGGCCGATTAGCGACAGCGCATCCATGTTCACGCCGCCCACGGTGCGGGCCAGCGGATAGACCGGATGCTGGGCATAGTATTCCGAGCCGAGCAGGCCCGATTCCTCCAGCGTCCAGGCGGCAAAGACCTGGGTGCGCAGGGTGGGGCCGGCGCGGCGGTTCATGTCGGCCAGCGCGACCAGCGCGCCCACGCCGCTGGCGTTGTCGATCGCGCCGTTGCAGATGTCATCGCCCTTGGCGTCGGGCTTGCAGTGGCCCAGATGGTCCCAGTGGCCGGAATAGAGCACGTATTCGTTGGCGCGGGTGGTGCCCGGGATCACGCCGATCACGTTGTGCGAAGTGCTGTGCGTGACGGTGTTGTCGAACGACAGGCTGGCCTTGGCCCCCAGCGACACCGCGTGAAAGCCCTTCTGCTTGGCTGCGGCCGAAAGCGCGGCAAAGTCCTTGCCAGCGGTCTGGAAGATCGCTTCAGCCACGGGGCGGCGGATCCAGCCGTTGGCCTCGGTCTGGTCCATGCCCTTGTTGGCGCTGGCCACGAAATTGCCGGTGCCGCCGCTCGATTCCAGCACGTTCCAGCCATAGGCGGCGGGGAAGGTATCGTGCACGATCAGCGCGGCCTTGGCGCCATGGCGCGCGGCTTCGGCATACTTGTAGGGCCAGCGGCCATACCAGGTCATGCGGCGGCCCTTGAACAAGCCCTGTTCGTCGGCGTTTTCATAATCCGGGTCGTTGACCAGGATCACCGCGATCTTGCCCTTCATGTCCACGCCGGCATAATCGTCCCAGCCCAGTTCGGGCGCGGTGATGCCGTAGCCGACGAAGACCAGTTCGCTGGCATCGATCGCGGTGTGGTCTGCCTCGCGATAGGAACCCACCACGAAATCGGCGCCCGGCTTGAACGACAGGCTGCCCACGGTCAGCGGGCTGATGTTCTTGGCCGCGATCGTCACCATCGGCACGGGCTGCAACCACTCACCCTTGTTGCCGGGCTTGAGGCCGGCGGCCTTGAAGCGGGTGATGATCGCGTCGAGCACGGCCTGTTCCTTGGGCCCGCTGGGCGCGCGGCCTTCCAGTTCGTCTGACGCCAGCGTCTTGATCGCCTCACGCATCATCGGCACCGGCACGGCCGGCACGCGGGCGGCCGGGGCGGCAAACGCGGGAACAGCCAGGGCAGAGGCCAGCAACGCGGTGGCCATGCGGCGGCCAAGGGAAACATGCATGGTCAGATCCTTGCTATGGGATAACGCCGCGCCAAGGGGGAAGGCGCAGCTCATGCCGGCTACTTGGCAGAGCCGGCCGGCTGGGGCAAGACGACCCACGGTGCGGCAACGAGAGAGGGAGCCTGCGTGCGGCAAGGAATCGATTGGGACCATGCGTTTGTCCTTGCCCGCCGGCACACCACGTTCCTGGCCCGCGCGCTCGATCGCCAGCCCGAGGTGGCCACGCTGCTCGCGCAGGGTGAGATCGAAGCGGCACTGGCGCATGCGCGCCTGGCTGGGCAGGGCGTGGACGATGTCGGGATTGCCTTGCGGCGCGAACGCTTGGCCCTGGCGCTGGCCCTGGCGGTGGGCGATATCGCCGGCGCGCTGCCGCTCATGCGTGTGGTGCAGGCGCTGTCAGACTTTGCCGATCGCGCGCTCGATGCCGCCATCGCCGCCGCCATTGCCCGGCGCGCGCCCGATGCTGCGCCAGTGGGCTTTTCCGCCATCGGCCTGGGCAAGCACGGCGCGCAAGAGTTGAACTACTCGTCGGATATCGATCCCATCCTGCTCTACGATCCCGACATGCTGCCGCGCCGCCCGCGCGACGAGCCGGGCGAGGCGGCGCAGCGCGTGGCGCGTGGGGTAGTCGAACTGCTCTCCACGATTACCGAGGAAGGCTATGTCTTCCGCATCGATTTGCGGCTGCGCCCAGCCTCGGAAGTCAGCCCGCTGGCCATCCCGTTCGAAGGGGCGATCACCCATTACGAATCGAGCGCGCTCGCCTGGGAACGCGCGGCCTATATCCGCGCCCGTGCCGCCGCTGGCGATGTCACGCGCGGCCAGGCTTTCCTCGATACGATCCGCCCCTTTGTGTGGCGGCGCAGCCTCGATTTCGGTGCGATCGCCGAAATCGGCCGGCTCACCGCCCGCATCCGCGATCACTATGCCGCCGGACAGGTGGTGGGGCCGGGCTATGATCTCAAGCGCGGGCGCGGGGGTATCCGCGAAGTGGAATTCTTCGCTCAGACCCACCAGCTGATCCATGGCGGGCGCAATCCCGCCCTGCGCCTGCGCGGCACGCGCCCGGCGCTCGATGCCCTGGCAGAAGCCGGTATCATCTCTGCGGATGACGCGATAGTCATGGGCGAAAGCTATGACCGGCTGCGCGTGCTCGAACATCGCTTGCAGATGGTCGCCGATCAGCAGACCCATGCCCTGCCGCCGCAGCAGGCCGCGCTCGACAGCGTGGCCCAGCTGGCCGGCCACGACGATGGCGCCGCGCTGATTGCCGAGGTGCAGGATATCTCGCAGGCAGTGGCGCAGCGGTTCGATGCCCTGCTGGCGATCATTTCGCCCACCGGCGCGGTGGCGGTGGACAACCGCAGCCTGGCGCAAGACCTGGCGGAGATGGGTTTTGCCGATGCCGAAGGGCTGGCCGGGCGGGTGGAAGCCTGGGACAGCGGCGCATTTCGCGCGCTGCGCAGCGACGAGGCCCGCGCCGCCTTTGCACGCGTGCGGCCGCAATTGCTGCAGGCCCTGGCCGAGGCGCCCGATCCCGATCATGCGCTGGCCCGGTGGGAACGGCTGCTGGCGGCGCTGCCCTCGGCGATCAACGTGTTCCGCCTGCTCGAGGCGCGCCCCGGCCTGATGGCGGTGGTCATGCGCGTGCTCGCCCATGCTCCGACGCTGGCCGAAGATCTGGCGCGGCGGGCAGACCTGCTCGATACGCTGATCGATCATTCCGCCTTCGCTCTGCCGGGCAGCGTCGATGAGATCGTCGCCACTCTGGCGCGGGGCGAGGTGGGGGATGATTACCAGCGCCTGCTTGATGCCGTGCGCCGCAAGGTGGGCGAGCTGCGCTTTGCCTTGGGCGTGCAACTGGTGGAAGGGCTGCACCCGCCGCTGGCCGTGGCCGCTGCGCTCAGCCGTGTCGCCGAAGCCGCCATCAGCGTGCTCGGCACGGCAGCCGAGGCGGAGTTCATCCGCGTGCACGGCCAGGTGCCTGATGCGCGCATGGTCGTGCTCGGCCTGGGGCGGCTGGGCGGCGGCGCGCTCACCCATGCCTCCGATCTCGATCTGGTGTTCCTGTTTGGCGGGCCAGGTGATGCCTATGCCCGCGAATCCGACGGCGGCCGGCCGATCGGCGGCACGCTCTACTTCAACCGCCTGGCCCAGCGCATGATCGCGGCGCTATCGGTGCCCACCGCTGCGGGCGCGCTGTACGAAGTGGATACCCGGCTGCGCCCGTCTGGCGCGCAGGGACCGATCGCGGTCAGCCTCGACAGTTTCGAACGCTATCAGCGCGAAGACGCGTGGACCTGGGAGCACATGGCGCTGTGCCGGGCCCGGCCTCTGTTCGGGCAGGCTGCCGATCGCGCCGCGCTTGCCGATATCGTGGGGCGCGTGCTGCGCCATGCGCGCGATCCGGTTGCCCTGCGCGAAGACGTTCTGGCGATGCGCGCCGAAATGGCGCGGCACAAGCCGGCCAAGGGCCCGCTTGATGTGAAACTGGCGCGTGGTGGCCTCGTCGATCTCGAATTCCTCGCACACTACCTGCAACTGCGCGATCATGTTGCGCTCGAACCCGATCTGGGCGCGGCGGTTTCCGCGCTGGAGGATGCCGGCCTGCTGCCGGCGGGCCTGCGCGCGGCGCATGATCTTCTTGCCGGCCTGCTGGTGGTGGTGCGCCTGGTTGCCCCTGATGGCATGTTCCCGCCACCGGCCAGCCGTGCCATCGTGGCCGCTGCCTGTGGCCAGGAAAGCTGGGACGCCCTGCTTGACGCGGTGGCCGGGGCAAGACACCGCATTGCCGCTGCCTGGGGCCAGGTCTTCGGGCAAGCATTGGAGACATGACGCATGAGTACTTTCCCCGGCGTGGGCGATCCGCTGCCCGATCTGCCGCTAACTGCCCCTGATGGCAGCGTGGTGAAGCCATCCGATTTTGCCGGTCGCAAGCTGGTTGTGTTCTTCTATCCCAAGGACGATACGCCCGGCTGCACCACCGAGAACAAGGACTTTTCCGCGCTGGCCGAGGAATTTGCCGCCGCCGGCACCGCGCTGCTGGGCGTGAGCAAGGACCCGCCCAAGAAGCACGAGAAGTTCATTGCCAAGCATGGCCTGGCAGCCCCGCTCGCCAGCGATGCCGAAGAAGGTGGCCTGTCCGATGCGCTCGGCATCTGGACGGAAAAGTCGATGTATGGCCGCACCTACATGGGCATGGAGCGCACGACCTATCTAGTCGGTGCCGATGGCCGCATCGCCCAGGTGTGGAACAAGGTAAAGGTCAAGGATCACGCAGCGCAGGTTCTCGCCGCCGCCCAGGCGCTGTAACGCGCGCGGCATGACTGCATCGCTTCCCACCGTGGCGGCCGCGATTCGCGCCGCCATGTTGACGGCCGATCCGCGTGACAAGGCCATGGCCACCCGCGCCGTGGCGCGCGATTGGGCGGCCGGCCGCCTTGCTTTCGCCTTCGACGTGGCCATGCCCGATAGCCCGGCGCGTCCGGCCGAGCCGGAACTGCTGCCGCCCAACCGCATGCCCAAGCGCGGGCGCGGCGGTTCCGAGCGCGGGCGCCTCGCGCTGATCCATGCGCTGTGCCACATCGAATTTGTCGCGATCGACTTGGCGCTCGACGCTGCGGGGCGGTTCGGTGCCGAGCGCGGGCCGGATTTCGTCAGCGACTGGCTGGGCGTGGCGGCGGACGAGGCGATGCATTTCAGCCTGCTGGCCCGGCGCCTGCGCGCCCTGGGTAGCCATTACGGCGCGATGCCGGCGCACGACGGGCTGTGGGATGCCGCGCGCGAAACCGCGCACGATGTTGCCGCCCGCCTCGCCGTGGTGCCCATGGTGCTGGAGGCGCGCGGTCTCGATGTCACGCCGCAAACCATTGCGCGGTTCGTGGCGGCAGATGACCACACCACCGCGCGCATCCTGCAGCGAATCGTTGACGACGAAGTGCGCCACGTTCGCTTCGGCACAAGCCATTTCGCCAAACTGTGCGAAGAGCGTGGTAAACCGGCACCGCAACTTTGGAAAACCCTGGTCGCGCAGCACTTCCGTGGCAGCGTTAAGCCACCGTTCAACGACTCGGCGCGTCGTTCAGCCGGTCTGTCGTGCGAAATGATGGCGGCTCTTGCGTGATGGGGGCAGCCGCCGCTACCCCTCCGGCACGAGATCGGCGGGGGGTATCCACCAATCTCTGAACAAAGCTTGGCCAGCGATGTGGTTCCTGCCGCAGTCTGACAAAGTCGCGTTCGCTGGGGGTCAGCACGGAACGGATGCCGCTGGCGCAGGGCCCGATTGGCCCAACGTCGGTGTGTGTCTGCCGAAAAGAGGTTGTACGGGTCGCAATGAAAAAAGCTTTTTCTACCGGTCTGGCTGCCATTGGCACCATGCTCGCCTTGGGCCTCGCCACGCCGGTTCTCGCCAACAGCGCCGCTTCTGCCGATATCACCGCCCCGCTGCGTAATGCCGAAGCCGCCAAGGCCGGGATGACCGCGCCGGCCGGCGATGAAGAATTCTCCAAGCTTTTCGCCAGCTGGGAAGCACTCGATGGCGGCAAGGGTAGCTCGGCCCAGGCGCCGCTGGTACGCACCGCTTCGGTTTCCATCCCCACTCTGATGCCGATCACCAGCAGCCGCCCGATGAGCAGCGGCTTTGGTCTGCGCAATCACCCCATCTACGGCGGCCTGCGTGCGCACAAGGGCGTCGATCTGCCCGCGCCGACCGGCACGCCGATCCGCGCCAGCGCCGATGGCGTGGTGGGCAAGGCCGAACGCTTCGGCGGCTACGGCCTCTATGTTCAGCTTGAGCACGGCGGCAATCTCGAAACCCGCTATGGCCACATGTCGCGCATCGCCGTTGCCGAAGGGCAGCATGTGCACAAGGGTGACGTGATCGGCTATGTCGGTTCCACCGGCCATTCGACTGGCCCGCACCTGCACTATGAAGTGCGCGTGGCTGGTAACGCGGTCAATCCGCTGCCCTACATGCAGCGCGATGCCAACCTGGCCCAGCTGGCCAGCGCCGCTGATTCCTCGCAGATCCGCGCTTTCAACGCCACCGACGCCGAGGGTGAAGGCGACGAATAAGGCGCCAGTTTCTGGAATAACGCATCGGAGAGGATGCGGAAAAAGGCGGCCCGCAACGGCCGCCTTTTTCTATCGGCGCCGGCGGGCAGATCGCGGCTGGGGCCTGCAAAAAGGGCCGCGCAGCATGGCTATGCTGCGCGGCCCTTTTTGCTTAAGCCTGTCGTGTGGCGGTCAGCCCACCAGCTTCTTGATCACGGCGCGCACATCGTCGGCCAGATCGGGGCGTTCCAGGGCCAGGGCGATCGTCGCCTCGACAAACCCGGCCTTGCTGCCGCAGTCGAAGCGGCGCCCGGCAAAGGTCACCGCGTGGAACGGTTGCGTGCCGATCATGCGGGCCATCGCATCGGTCAGCTGGATTTCGCCGCCAGCGCCCTTTTCCTGGTTTTCCAGCGTGCGCATCACTTCGGGTTGCAGGATATAGCGGCCCGAGATGATGAGGTTCGACGGGGCTTCTTCACGCTTTGGCTTTTCAACCAGGCCGGTCACTTCGGTCAGCGAGTCAGACTTGCGCGCGCCCGGCGCAATCACGCCATAGCTCGATACTTCCTCTTCCGGCACTTCCAGCACCGAAATCAGGTTGCCGCCCACTTCGTTGTAGGCTTCGACCATCTGCTTCATGCAGCCGGGTGCGCCCACCATCAGTTCGTCGGGCAGGAAGATGGCAAAGGGTTCATCGCCCACCACTTCGCGGGCGCACCACACGGCGTGGCCCAGGCCCATCGCCACCTGCTGGCGCACGGTGACCAGATTGCCCGGCTTGATGCGGGTATCGTCCAGCACCGACAGGTCCTTGCCCCGGCTGGTCATGGTGGTTTCCAGCTCGAATGCGGTGTCGAAATGCTCGACAATTGCGGTCTTGCCGCGCCCGGTCACGAAGATCAGCTCTTCGATGCCCGCTTCGCGCGCTTCGTCCACGGCATACTGGATCAGCGGGCGATCGACGATCGGCAGCATCTCCTTGGGAATGGCCTTGGTGGCGGGCAGGAAGCGGGTGCCGAGACCGGCAACGGGAAAGACGGCCTTGCGGATCGGCTTGTGGCGGCTTGCGGTGGTTTCGCTCATGTCGGTGTTTGTCCCATTGTCCGGTTACACGATAGTTAAGCAGCCTCCTTTTGTGATGACAAGTTCTCCGCAGGCCGGAACGTGCAAAAAATGCTGCAATGCAATATTGGCGCCGTGCCGTCTCTTTGCTGCCCTCCAGCCAGCCCGCAACCTTGCCCCTTGCCCTGTCCGGCAAACCGGCTAAACCGCCGCGATGGACAAGATCATCATTCGCGGCGGCAAGCGTCTTTCTGGCACGGTTCCTGTTTCCGGGGCGAAGAATGCGGCGCTCACGCTGCTGCCCTGCGCGCTGCTCACCGATGAAGCGGTAACGCTGCGCAATCTGCCCCGCCTGGCGGATATCGACGGCTTCCAGCACCTGATGAACCAGTTCGGTGCGTCTACCGCAATTGCTGGCGGCCGGCCCGAGGATTTCGGCCGGGTGATGACGCTGCAGGCCACCCGCCTCACGTCGACCGTCGCGCCCTATGACCTGGTGCGCAAGATGCGCGCCTCGATCCTGGTGCTGGGGCCGCTGCTGGCCCGCGCTGGCGAAGCCACCGTGTCACTGCCTGGTGGTTGCGCCATCGGCAACCGGCCGATCGATCTGCATCTCAAGGCGCTCGAGGCGTTTGGTGCCCATATCGAACTGGCCGCGGGCTATGTCCGCGCGATCGCGCCCGATGGCGGGCTGCCGGGCGGGCGCTACAGCTTCCCGGTGGTGTCAGTCGGCGCCACGGAAAACGCGCTGATGGCGGCGGTTCTGGCCAAGGGTAAATCGACGCTGCACAATGCTGCGCGCGAACCTGAAATCGTTGACCTGTGCAACCTGCTGGTCGCCATGGGCGCCGAGATCGAGGGCATCGGCACGTCAGACCTGACGATCCACGGCGTCGCGCGCCTGCACGGCGCCACCTACATGGTCATGCCCGATCGTATCGAGGCCGGCTCCTATGCCTGTGCGGCGGCGATCACCGGCGGCGAAGTGACGCTGCAGGGCGCGCGGATCGAGGACATGGAAACCACCGTCCAGGCGCTGCGCGATGCAGGCGTTTCGGTGGAGCCGGTGCGCGGCGGCCTGCACATCGCCGCTGATGGTGATCTGCGGCCCGTGACCATTTCCACCGCGCCCTATCCCGGCTTTGCCACCGACATGCAGGCCCAGCTGATGGCCATGCTCTGCCTCGCCAAGGGCTCCAGCATGCTGACCGAAACCATCTTCGAAAACCGCTACATGCACGTGCCCGAGTTGAACCGCATGGGTGCGCGTATCGAAACCTCGGGCCGCACGGCCGTGGTCCATGGCGTGGACAAGCTGTCGGGCGCCGAAGTCATGGCCACCGACCTGCGCGCATCGATGAGCCTGGTGATCGCCGGGCTCGCCGCCGAGGGCGAAACCCAGGTGCACCGCCTCTACCACCTTGATCGCGGGTACGAGCGGCTTGAGGAAAAGCTCGCCCTGCTCGGCGCCGATGTGGAGCGCGTTGGCAGCGACTGAGCGCGCACCTGATCCAGCTCAGTAATAAAGGGGCCGCGCGGATCTGCCGCGCGGCCCCTTTTTTGTGTCCCTATCGTGGGGTTCAGGCGGCTTCGGCGGACTCGCCCTTGGCTGGGCGCTCGCTCGGCTCGCGGCGCTTGCGGCCCAGGATCAGGCCGCCCAGGCCCAGGGCGAGCAGGGCCAGCATGCCCGGTTCGGGCACATCGGTGCCACCCGTGCTGCTGCTGCTCGACGTGGACGACGAGGGAACCTGCGGATCGCTCGGCACGACATAGCCACCGCTATAGGTGCCGATGTGCATTTCCCCATCCTGGGTCAGGCTGCCGAACACCGCCGAACCCTGGATATAGTTGTAGGTGTGGGCGGCGGCCTTGGGCGCCAGCACCGATCCGCCCCAGGCGGTGGTCAGCGTCAGGTCCGTGGCATCGGCAAAGTTCCAGATCACGTGCTGGCCCAGGTTTGCCGTGCCGCCCAGGAAGTTGTCGTTCAGGTTGATCGTGCTGCCCGAAACGTTGACGATCACCGTATCGGCGCCATTGGTGTTGAACTGGATTTCGCCGATAGAATTGAGATCGGCCGCGGTGATCGAGAACACCGCCACGCCGCTGGCATTGGGCTGGGCATTGAACGTGCCGCGGTTGCCGCTGATCGCCAGGGTGCTGTTCGCGGTCTGCTGCGACAACTGATACGACAGCCCGGTCATGCTGGTCGACATCAGGCTGCCGTCCTGCTGCAGATTGCTGACAAATGCCGGATTGGTCGTGCCCAGGTTGGATTGCACGATGTTGGAATTGACGTTGGTGTTGTCGATCGATCCGCCCACCTGCACCGTCTGCGTGCCGCCATTGAGGTTGAACCCGCTCGACACGCTGCCGCCCACGATTGCGCCCGAACCGTTGTTGAGGTTCTTGATCCCGCCGTTCACGTCACCCACCACGACCAGGCCCGGCCCGGTATAGCTCGATGCCGGCAGCGTGGAGATCAGGTAGTTCGATGAATTGCCGGTGAGGTTGCCACCAACGAACGTGCGCCCTTCCACTTCGGATGAGGACGTCAGGTTGCCCAGCACGATCAGGTTGTAGACCTTGAGCGCGTCGATCCCCACCGGGGTGGACGCGGCCATGGCATTGCAAGGCAGGGCCAGCGCGGCCAGAGTGGCAAGGGCAGCGGTCATCCGGGGGCGGGCGGGCATGACGAATCGATTTCCTGTGGAATGCGCGCCGGCATAGACGCGCGCGTTCCTCCTGCCCGCTTTGCGCCGTAACGCAACCGCGATTTGCCCATCGTGCCCTTGTGGCACAATGATTTGACAATCGTTAACGATCGAACGGGCTTGGAGGCGCCCGGGCGGAGCGATCGCCCGCCTTCAGCGCGGATCCACGGTTAACCCGATGCGCGTGCGCTCAGGATATCGACCTGGGCACGGATCGGGCCGATGTCATACCCGCCCGCTGCTGCCTTGGCAGCGATCTCGAACGGGTTGGCGCCATTGGCGGCCTGGGCCAGCGCCCACAGCAGCGTCGATCGCGTGCCCGACCGGCAATAGGCCAGCACCGGCGCATCGCCCGCCTGGCGCAGTGCCTGCTGAAAGGCGTCTACCTGGGGCATCGAAAAGCCGGCATGGGTTACCGGAATGGCGACGTAGGCAATGCCGGCATCCTGCGCCGCGGCGGCGATTTCCGCGCCCGGCGTCTGGTCGTCGGATTCGCCCTCGGGCCGGTTGTTGATGATCAGTGTCACGCCCAGTTCCTTGGCCAGGGCCACGTCTTCCACGGTAATCTGCGGGCTGGCCAGGAACTGGCCGTCGATCTGGCGAAACTGGGACATGACAAACCCTTGTTGACGGGAGTGAATTGGCGAGAGTGAAGGAGCAGATGTCGCGGATCAGGCCTTGGCGAGCGCTACGCTGCGCTTGCGCCGGCCGGCGATGTTGAGCAGTTCTACAAAGACCGAAAAGCCCATCGCGGCATAGATATAGCCCTTGGGAATGTGCACGCCAAAGCCATCGGCCAGCAGCACGAGCCCGATCATCACCAGGAACGCCAGGGCCAGCATGACGAGCGAGGGATTGCGCTCGATGAAGCGGGCCAGCGGATCGGCGGCCAGCATCATCAGCGATACGGTGGTAACCACGGCGGCGATCATGATCGCGATCTGATCGGTCATGCCCACGGCGGTGAGGATCGAATCGATCGAAAATACCAGATCGAGCGCGATGATCTGCGCAATCGTCGCCCCGAAATTCGCCACCACGGCTTGCCCGGCGCCTTTGGCTTCATGGCCCTTGTGGTCGAGCATTTCGCCACTGGGTTCGGGATCGAGCGTGTGGTGGATTTCCTTGGTTGCCTTCCACAGCAGGAACAGCCCGCCCGCTACCAGAATCAGGTCGCGGCCCGAAAATGCCGTTTCGAACGTGGGCTCGCCATGGGCGCCGGGTGCGCCGCGCAGGCCCAGGTCGAACAGTGGGGTCTGCAAGGTCACGATCCAGCCGATCAGCGACAGCAGCGCCAGCCGCAGAACCAGCGCCAGCGCCAGGCCGATGCGCCGCGCCCGCGCCTGCTGGTGGGCGGGCAACTTGTTCGAGAGAATCGCGATGAACACCAGGTTGTCGATGCCCAAGACGATTTCGAGCAGCACCAGGGTGAGAAACGCAACCCAGGCTTGCGGGTCGGAAAGAAGAGCGACAAGGTCCATGGCGCGCTTGTGCCGTATCGTTCAGCCCCCGGCAAGGCGTCAGGGGGCAGCAAAGCGCGGCACTTTTGTCACGAATTGTGGCTGCGAACGATATTTTGCGGTGGAATCACCTGCGCCCGTCGATTCCGTTCGCGCATCGGCTTTTTCTTCGTTATAGTCCTTGGCGCAATGGAGAGGGCCGGCCCTAAAGCCCGGCACGTTGTCCTTGTCGCGCCCCTGGTCTCCGCGTCCGGCCAGTGGCGCCAGGAAATTTGGGGCGGATTGTAAGGTTTATTGGGTTTTATGGGTTTTGACAGAGGGCGGCGTGGTCGCGGACGCGACAAGCGCGACGGTTTCGGCGACGACGGTTTCGATCCCTACGGCGGCGGTGGCGGTTTTGGCGGTGGCTACGATCGCGGCGGCTTCGGCGGCGGTGACCGTGGTGGCTTTGGCGGCGGCAATCGCGGCGGCGGCTTCGGCGGCGGCGACCGTGGTGGCTTCGGCGGCGGTGATCGCGGCGGCTTCGGCGGCGGCAATCGCGGCGGCGGCGGTGGTGGCGGCTTCGGCGGCCCGCGCGGCGGCGGCATGCCTGCACAGGTTGTCGGCACCGGCAAGGGCGTCGTCAAGTTCTTCAACGGCCAGAAGGGCTTCGGCTTCATTCAGCGCGAAGACGGCGGTGAAGACGTGTTCGTCCACATCAGCGCCGTGGAACGTGCCGGCCTCGAAGGCCTGGCCGAAGGCCAGACGCTGGAATTCAACCTGGTTGATCGTGGTGGCAAGGTTTCTGCCGCTGACCTTCAGGTTGTTGGCGATGTCATCCCCGTGGCGGCCAAGCCCGCAGCCCCGCAGCGCCAGCTGACCGGTGAAAAGGCCACTGGCACGGTCAAGTTCTTCAACGGCATGAAGGGCTTCGGCTTCATCACCCGTGATGACGGCCAGCCCGACGCGTTCGTGCACATCAGTGCCGTTGAACGTTCCGGCATGCGCGAGCTCAACGAAGGCGACAAGCTGGAGTTCGACCTCGAAGTTGATCGACGAGGCAAGTACTCGGCGGTCAACCTGGTGCCGCGCCAGGATTGATCCCGGCCGCATTGCCCCTCGGGTCTGTGAGACCCAGGGGCCTTGCATCACCACATACGCGTGCAAATGGCGGTCCGCTGGGCCGCCATTTGTCGTTTTGCAGCCATCCCCGTTCCAAACACCTTTATCCTTGGAAACTACAGGAGCATTGCCCATGTCCATCACCCCGCTCATGCCCGTCTATCCCCGGTGTGGCGTGCGTCCGGTGCGCGGCGAACACTGCCACCTGATTTCCGAGGACGGCACGCGCTATCTCGATTTCGCCAGCGGCATCGCGGTCAATCTGCTGGGCCATTCGCACCCGCACCTGATCGGCGCGATCCAGCGCCAGGCCGAAACGCTGATGCACGTGTCCAATCTCTATGGCAGCCCCCAGGGCGAGGCGCTGGCGCAGCGCCTGGTCGACATGACCTTTGCCGCTACGGTGTTCTTCACCAATTCCGGGGCCGAGGCGGTGGAATGCGCGATCAAGACCGCGCGCGCCTATCACCAGTATCACGGCCAGGCCCCGGAACGGTTCGAGATCATCACCTATCGCAATGCCTTTCACGGCCGCACGATGGGCACGATCAGCGCGTCCGATCAGGAAAAGATGCACAAGGGCTTCCTGCCCATCCTGCCCGGTTTCCATTATGTCGATTTCAACGATCTGGAAGCGACCAAGGCGCTGATCGGCCCGCATACCGCCGGCATCCTGGTCGAGCCGATCCAGGGCGAAGGCGGGATTCGCGAAGGCAGCGAAGAGTTCATCAAGGGCCTGCGCGCGCTGTGTGACGAGCATGGCCTGCTGCTGATCTTTGACGAGGTGCAGTGCGGCGTGGCGCGCAGCGGCACCATGTTCGCCTATGAACAGTATGGCGTAGCGCCCGATGTCATGGCGATTGCCAAGGGCATTGGCGGCGGCTTCCCGCTTGGCGCCTGCCTCGCTACCGAAACGGCGGCACGCGGCATGGTGTTTGGCACCCACGGCAGCACCTATGGCGGCAATCCGCTGGCCATGGCGGCCGGTAATGCCGTGCTCGATGTCGTCGCCACTCCCGAATTTCTTGCCCAGGTGCGCGCCACCGGCGATCGCCTCAAGGCGCGGCTCGAACAGTTCATCGGCAACTATCCCGACCTGTTCGAAATGGTCCGCGGCAAGGGGCTGATGCTGGGGGTGAAGTGCAAGGTCGAGCCGCGCCCGTTCGTGGCCCACATGCGCGACAATCATCAGCTCCTGGCCGTGGCCGCTGGCGACATGACGTTCCGCGTCCTGCCGCCGCTGGTGATCGACGACAGCCACATCGATGAATTCATGGACAAGCTTTCGGCCGCCGCGGCCAGCTATGTTCCTCCGGCTCCTGCGGCGTGAGACAGCGGTAATGATCAGGCATTTCCTCAATCTTTCCGATGCCGGCGGTGATGCGGTCGCCGCGATGCTGGCCGACGCGCTCGATCGCAAGGCTGCCCGCGCGGTCTGGCCCAAGGGCCGCGTCGATGCCGATGCTCCCCTGGCCGGTCATATCCTGGCGATGGTGTTCGAAAAGAATTCCACCCGCACGCGCGTGTCGTTCGACGTGGCGATGCGCCAACTCGGCGGCTCGGCGCTGATTCTCGATGCCGGCAATACCCAACTGGGCCGGGGCGAAACCATCGCCGATACCGCGCGCGTGCTCAGCCGCATGGCCGATGCCATCATGCTGCGCACCGACGATCACGCCAAGGTCGAGGAACTGGCCCACTATGCCAGCGTTCCGGTAATCAATGGGCTCACCGATCTTTCCCACCCCTGCCAGATCATGGCCGATCTGTTGACCGTGATCGAACATGGCAAGGCGCTGCCCGGCCTTACCGTGGCCTGGCTGGGCGACGGCAACAACGTGCTCAACTCGATCGTTGAGGCGGCCGGGCTGATGAAGTTCAACGTGTGCATCGGCGTGCCCGAGGGCTATGATTGCGACGCCGGCTTTATCACCCGCGCCCAGGCACAAGGCGCAGCCATCACCGTGCATCGCGACGCGGCCGAGGCCGTGGCCGGGGCCGATGTGGTGGTCACCGATACGTGGATTTCGATGGGCCAGGCTCACGCCGAAGCCAAGCTGGCGGCCATGGCGCCGTTCCAGGTGGATGAAGCGCTGATGGCCCGCGCGAAGGGCGATGCGCTGTTCCTGCACTGCCTGCCGGCCCACCGCAACGAAGAGGTCACGGATGCCGTGATCGATGGGCCGCGTTCGGTGGTGTGGGACGAAGCGGAAAACCGCATTCATGCCCAGAAATCCGTTCTGCGCTGGGCCTTTGGCCAGATCTGACCATTATTCTCACACGACGAAAGCTTTCATGACCGACCAAGCCGAAACCGGATTTGACCAGGTATTGCAGTTCACCGTTCCCGGGCGCGATGCCCGGGGGCGGGTGGTGCGCCTGGGCCCGGTGCTCGACACCGTGCTGTCGGCCCACGCCTATCCGGCGCCGATCCGCAACCTGCTGGCCGAAGCGCTGACCCTGACCGCGCTGCTCGGCGCGCTGCTCAAGGACGACGATGGCCAGTTGACCATGCAGGCGCAGACCCAGGATGGGGTGGTCGATCTGCTGGTATGCGATTATCGCGGCGGCGAATTGCGCGGCTATGTCCGCCACGATCGTGCGCGGCTGGACGAGCTGGGGCCGCATCCCTCGCTGCATGCGCTGTTCGGCGATGGTTACCTGGCGATCACGTTTGATCTGGCCAGCAGTGATCAGCGCTATCAGGGCATTGTCCCGCTCGAGGGTGATTGTCTGGCGCGCGCCTGCGAAAGCTATTTCTTCCAATCGGAACAGGTGCCAACGCTGATCCGGGTGGGGGTGCATGCGGAAAATGGCCGCACCGTGGCGGGCGCCTTGCTGGTGCAGCATCTGCCCGATGGCGAGGAGGGGCGCGAGCGCCTGCACGCGCGGCTCGATCACCCGGAATGGGAACATGTCGCGGCACTGGCCGGCTCGCTGACCGAAGCAGAACTTACCGATCCGCAACTTGGGCTGGAAAGCCTGGTGTGGCGCCTGTTTCACGAGGAAAGCGAAGTACGCGTTGCCCAGGGCCATCCGCTCACGCGGGGGTGCCGTTGCACGGCCGAGCATTATCGCGATCTGCTGGCCCGCTTTGGTGCGGAACAGCGCGCGGAAATGGCCAACGACGATGGTCTTATCGTCGTCGACTGCGCGTTCTGCTCGAAAGAGTTTCCGCTTCGTTTCGATTGACGGCCGTTGCCGACCGGAGGTCTTCAATCGCACCAGCATCGCAGCTATATTGCCAAGGGCTGCCGCAGCCTGTGCGGCAGGGTTGGAGGGTGGTTGATGACGTATCGTAACGCGCTGCGCCGCGCCCTCGCTGCGGTGATCGTCCTGCCGGCATTGGCTTGGGTCGCCCCCGCCGATGCCGAAAGGGCGCCGGCCACTCTCGCGATGCTCGATCGCATCGCGCCGGGCCAATGGCAGGTCCACGCGCGCGAGGCTGGCGGATTTGAGGGCCGGCTGTGCCTCGCTGAAGGGCGCCCGCTGATCCAGCTACGCCATCCGGGGCAGGCTTGCCGCCAGTTCGTGGTGCAGGACGAAGCCAACGCCATTTCCGTCAGCTATGTCTGCGGACAGGCCGGCTCGGGCTTGACACGTATCCGCTATGAAAACGATCAGCTGCTGCAGATCGAGGCGCAGGGCATCGCCAAGGGACTGCCTTTTTCCTTCAACGCCGAAGCGCGGCGCCTGGGCGACTGCACCGCGCGCTGATCACGCTGCGAACGCCCGGCTGGGGGTTGCCTGTGCCGGGCGAGGGGGCTAGCCCGGTAGCATGACTGATACCCAATTGTCTTCTTCGTCCGGCGCGGAATCGGCGCCGCTGGCGGTTGTCCTGCTTTCCGGCGGGCTCGATTCAATGGTCTGCGCTGCGCTTGCGCAAGAGCAGGGCTTCCGTGTCCTGGCCCTCACCATCGATTACAACCAGCGCCATCGCGTGGAACTGGATGCCGCGCGGGTGATCGCGGCGCGCCTGCAGGTTGAGCGTCATGTCATCCTGCCGCTCGATCTGCGCCAGTTCGGTGGATCGGCGCTGACCGACGCGATCGATGTGCCCAAGGATGGGCTGACCGACGATATCCCGATCACCTATGTGCCGGCGCGCAACCTGGTGTTCCTCTCCCTCGCACTTGCCTGGGCAGAGGCGGCAGGGGCGAACGCGCTGTTTATCGGCGTCAACGCGCTGGATTATTCCGGCTACCCCGACTGCCGCCCGGAATTCATCCATGGGTTCGAAGGGCTGGCCCGCGTTGCCACCAAGGTCGGCAGCCAGGGTGGCACGGTAACCGTGCACGCGCCGCTGCAACACCTCAAGAAGTCAGAAATTGCCCAGGAAGCGGCCCGGCTGGGCCTCGATGCCGGGGAAAGCTGGTCGTGCTATGATCCGCTGCCCGATGGCCGCGCTTGTGGGGAATGCGATAGCTGCCGTTTGCGCAAGGCGGGCTTCGCCGAAGCGGGCCTGACCGATGGAACGCGCTACGGCGCCTGAGCGCCCGGCCTGGTTGGACCGACACGACAAGGGGACGAGCAGGCAGGCCCTGCTCGTCCCCTTCGTTCATTCAGGTGCTGTATTACTGGCGAACGAACACGCCGCAGGCGAGGCGCGCGCCGCTGTTGCCGCTGGGATCGGTCTTGTAATCGTCGGGCGCGGCATGGATGACCAGCGCCGTGCCATCGGCATCGAACAGCGCCGGGCCGGTCATGTCGGCGCCGCCGCGCAGGGCAAAGTCCAGTGCCCCGGTGCCGTCGGCTCCCACGGTCAGGTTGGTAAGGTCACCCAGGTGCGCCCCGGCGGGGTTTTCCGCGCCATGCTGGTGGCCATCGGGATTGAGATGCCCACCTGCAGTGGTGAAGCCGGGGGCATCACACTTGCCAACGGTGTGCAGGTGAATGCCGTGGACGCCGGGCGGCAGACCCTTGGCATCGACGTGGACACGGAACCCGTCAGGGCCTTGGAGCAGTTCGGCGGTGCCCGCGCTGGCGCCGCTGGCCAGCATCAGCGTGGCATTGGCCACGACTTGTGCCTTGGGCGTGGGGGCGCTGTGCATGCCCGCCATGCTGCCATCGCCACAGGCAGACAGCGCAATCGGCAGGGCAAGCGCGACGATCGCGCGCGGCGCGAAGGTGGTTACGGTACGGCGCAGGCGAGAGGACAGAAGCGGGGAAGGCATGGTGGGATCTCCGTGGCTTATGCCGCCATCAAGGCTGGGGCCGATACGCGGCGCATCGTATGTCGCAACAACGAAAAAGGGGCCGGATTGCTCCGGCCCCTCGTTCGTTTTGGGTCTTCATGACCGGCCCCGTTTGACCGGGGCCGTGCCACTTAGTTGCCCGAACCCGGACCGTACGTGATTTCCACGCGACGGTTCTGCAGTTCACGCACGCCGTCGGCGGTCGGAACGCGCGGGTTGGCTTCACCAAAGGCCTGGCTGGTGATCGTCGAGGCCGGGATGCCGTGCGACGTCAGGTAAGCCTGGACCGAGGAGTTACGACGTGCGGACAGGCCAAGGTTGTACTTGGGCGAGCCCGAACGGTCGGTGTAGCCGGCCAGCATGATCGGAACAGTCTGGCAGTTGCCATACTGGGTGATCGCGTTGTCGAGAATGGTCGCCGCTTCAGGCGTGATGTCCGACTTGTTCCAGTCGAAGAACACGATGTACGGGCCCTTGTTGCACACCGGCGGCGGCGGAGGCGGCGGCGGAGGCGGGGGGGCGGAGGCGGCGGGGGCGGCGGCGGGGGCGGCGGGGGCGGCGGGGGAGCCTGCTCTTCGCCACCGAAGTTGTAGGTCAGCGTGCCCAGGATCGAGTGCGAGCGCAGACGCGTCGAGAAGTTGGCGCCGGCATAAGCACCCGAGGTGCCAACCAGGTTCACGTCCTGAACGTTGAAGAAGCGGTACTTCAGACCCACGTCGACATGCTTGCTGAGCGGCGCGCGAACGCCGGCCAGGACCTGCCAAGCGAACTTGGTCTTCGAGTCGTCGAGCAAACCGTCGGGCGTGGCGACATAGTACTTCGCCTTGGCAACGCCGGCACCACCGCCGATGAAGCCCTGCAGGCCATCGTCGGGACCGAAGTCGAGCAGGCCGTTGACCATGAAGCTCAGCGCGCTGGTGCTGCCGCCGATCTGGCCGTTGTCGCGCGAGTACACAGCGCCGGTGACGTTGTTACGCACGTTGCTGTTGCGAGCACGACGGTAGCTGGCTTCGGTTTCGAGGCGGAAGCCGCCGAAATCGTAACCTACCACGCCACCGAAGTCGTAGCCGGTCTTGGAGCTGACGGTGGCGGCATTGGCCGTACCGTTCACATTGTGGTCGGCGTCTTCCAGCAGCATGACGCCGCCATCACCTTCCACATACCAGCTCTTGCTCTTGGCAAGCGCGGGCGTCGCCATTGCGCTTGATGCCAAGGCCAGGCCCAGGATCAGTTTCCGCATTACGTTTCCCCTTTTTTGCGAGATCATGCCACGTCGTGGCGGTTGTCTACCGGTTCTGTTATGTTCATGCAAGCGGACACACGCGTGAACTGTTGCCTAAAAGCCACTGTATCAGTTGCCCTTGCAGCAATTTCCCGGTTGAAACCACCCTCATGTGCCCCCTCCAATGCGGAAGCCCGAAGCCGGTTCCCGATCGACCATCAAAAAAATTTGAGATGAGGCGAATTTTCATTGCGATGGCCGGTGCAAATTGATGCAACCAGTACGGCGAACCGGGTGCCAATCTGGCTTGCCCAGGCTTGCCGCTGGCCTTTCAGCGGCCTGCTGCCATGGCTGGCGCAATCTTGTGCACTGCACTAGGTACGTGTGGCTCATAGGGCGCGGTGGCGCCATGGACCGGGGAAACGACAAGACCATGCTGCGCCGCCTCTACGAATGGACCATGGCCAAGGCCGCCCATCGCCATGCGTCATGGTGGCTGTTCCTGTTCGCGTTCATGGAAGCGAGCTTCTTCCCGATCCCGCCGCACCCCCTGCTCGGCCTGATGTGCCTGGCGCAGCCGCGCAAGGCCGTGCGCTATGCCGCGTTTGCCACGGCCGGCTCTGTCATTGGCGGGTTGCTTGGCTATGCCATCGGGCATTTCCTCTACGATAGCGTGGGCACACAACTGCTTGCGCTGCTTCATCTGACGCAAAGCTTCCCCAAGGCGGCCTGCTATCTGCGCGAGTATGGCGTGGAGATCATCGTGCTCAAGGGCGCGACGCCGATCCCGTTCAAGCTCCTGACGATCACCGCCGGGTTCATTGGCATGCCGCTGCTGCCCTTCTTCCTGGCCAGCGTGGTGTCGCGCTCGATCAGCTTCATGATCGTGGGCGTGCTGTTCCGCCTGTTCGGGGCGCCGATCAAGCGCTTCATCGACAAGTACCTCGGCCTGGTCACGGCGGGCTTTGTCGTGCTGGTCGTGGCCGGCTTCGCAGCTGCAACCTTGCTGGGCGGCGGCGGCGCCAAGAATGCGGCGATGGAGCGCTGCGAAAAGGCCATTCTCACCCAGCCGTAAACGCCGCAGCGGTTAAGCCCCCGTCTTGACTGCGGCGCACGACGTGCCAAGTTCACCGTGTTGGATCTTCAGGCTGTCACGGGGCCTGACCGCGTTGCGGCTGGCCGGGCCCCTTGCTTTGGCGGAGGGAAGGCATGGCACGTGGTGGAGCGAATACTGGGCAAATTGACAGTGGTTTCTTGGGGCAACTTGCCGGCTATGGCCTGACCACGATCGAGGTGCATTATTACATGCCCGATCACCCCGCGCTGCTCCAGATGTTTGCCTTTCAGCAGTATGATCTTGCGCCACGCTTTCCGCGCCTAGGCGGCTTTCTCGATCATCGGCGGCGCGAAATCGATGCCGCGCTTCATTCCATCCGCATTGCCCACCGGCACCTGATCGGCCCGCAGGAATACCGCGCGGTCAACGGCGTGATCACGATCAACTGATCGAGCCGGGCTGATCGAGCCGGGCTGATCCAACAGGACGGGCGCTGGCTGATGCATCGCGCCGGTCCGGTGTGGTTCAATAGCGCCAGCTCTTGAGGTCGGCACCGGCCGGTGCGGTTTCCTCGATCCGCTTGAGAATCTGGGGCAGATAGAACGTGTGATAGCGCAGGCGCGAGATGGCGTTGGGATTGGTGTGGTCACCGCTCCAGCAATGCTCGGCCCGATCGCCATAATCGACCACGCCGCGATAGGGCGGATCGCTCTTCTTGAGGAAATCGTCCATCAGGTAGACGGCGTTGTTGAGGAAGAAATTGTCCATCGTGCCGACATAGATGTGCAGCTTGCCCTGCAGCTTGGGTGCCAGGGTCGGCCAGTCGCGCTCCAGGATATGGCGCAGGTCATAGTTGTCGCGCCAATAGGCGGCCACCTTGGGATCGATCACGCCGGTGCGCTTGTCCCACAAGCGCTGCGGATAGCCGTCGGCCGCCATGGGCGAGAACACCGCTTCCCAGATATCCCACTGTCCGCCCGAGCGGTTCTTGTCGCCCAGCACCAGTTCCAGGCGGTTTTCCATCTCCATGGTGTAAGGCACATGATCGAGCCAGTCGCGCTTGCCGGGGTGCTCCACTCGCCCGAACGGCCCTTCATAGGCATAGGCGTTCTTGTCGGCATAGATGTCGGTCAGCATGAACTGGCGGAAATCGATCGGATCGGGGCAGGCGGCGAAGGCGCCGTTGTAGTCATCCGGGTACTTGATCTGCACGCCCAGCGATTCCCACCCGCCGGTCGACCCGCCATAGAGAAACCGCGCCCAGCCCTGGCCAAGGCCGCGGAACCTCTTCTCGATCGCCGGCACCAGTTCGTGGGTGATGGCATCGCCATAGGGCCCAAGGTTGGCCGAATTGACCGCATAGGAATCATCGTAATACGGGTTGGAATGGTCGATCTCCACCGCCAGGAAGCGGGGGAAGGCATCGCCGATCCACTGCTTGTAGAACGCATAGGCCTCTTCCTGCTCGGTGCGGTTGTAGCAGGGCAGGTTGAAGCGTTCGCTGCGTTCGCATTTCAGGTTGGGATCGGGTGGCGTGGTGCGAAAGCCGCCGAAATCGGCCGGGAAGTGGCCATGGAAGATCATCAGCGGAAAGTGCGCCTCGGGATGCTTGTCGAAATCGCGCGGCACCAGGACGTGCGCGGTCAGATAGATGTCGCGGCCCCAGAACTTTGACAGCAGCGCACTGCGCATCTTGAAATGGCGCACAAAGGGCGTGTCAGCCGGTGGGGTGATCGGCGGATTCACGTTGTCGAGCGTCAACGCGATCGTGCCCAGCCTGGCCGGATCGAAATCGACCGTCTGCGGCGTGCTGAACAGGTTGCCCGGCTCTGCCCGCCAATTCTGCCCGGCGCCGCGCGGCGCGGGCAGCTTCACCGTCTTGCCATTGCCCAGATGATAGGTGTCATAGCGGTGCAGCACGGCCTGCACGGTATAGCGCCCGGCTGGCACGCTTTTGAGATCGAGCGTGGGAAAACCCAGCACCCCACTGCCCACCGTGGTGCTGTCACCGGGCTTGAGGCCATCGACCGTCACGCCGAAGACCTGCGCGGAATCATAGTCGGCCTTGACCTGTTCGCGCGGCTGCGGATCGGGCTTGGCCGCCAGGATCACCAGCACCCGCCCATCGACCGGCGCATTCTTGGCCGTTGCCGGCAGCGTGACGCGGAAATCCTCGGCCTGGGCCGGCACGCTGGCGAGGCCAAGCCCGATGCCCAAGCTCAGCCCCAGGGCCTGCGCCAGAAGACGATGACGTGCGATACGTTTCATGATGGTGCCCCCACCGAATTTGGTCAGGGCCGCACTATTCCTGCAAAAACGTCGCTTGTCAGCCGTTTCCGTTGCCACTGCCGGCGTCGATGCGCGGCAAGCGCTGCGCCTCGATGCCGGCATAGAAGTGCGCCACCGATCGCTGCAGTTCATAGCGCGCCAGCTTCACCGCGGCGAAGCGGTCGGGAATTGGCAGCGATCCCGCCTCGGTCATGTCGAGGCCTTGCGCGACCGCCTGGTTCAGCGCCTGCTCCAGCCAATCGAGCCAGTCGCGGGTCTGGGCGATGGCCGCCGTCCCGCTGGGATCGAGCGGGCCATGGCCGGGCACGACTTGGTGATGGGGCAGGGCGGCCAGCGTCGCCAGGCTCTCGCGCCAGGCCGCGAGGTTGGCATCGGGCGTGGCCGGGGCGCGATCGTAAAACACCAGATCACCGGCCAGGATCGTGCCGCTCGCCTCGTCCACCAGCACTAGGTCGCCATCGGAATGCCCCTTGAGCGCCATGGCCTGAAGCTGCCGGCCCGCAATCTCGATTGGCCCGGGAATGACCGTCGCACCGGGCAGGGCCACGGCAGTGCCGCGCATCCAGTCGGCCAGGATGCGGTACATCGCATCGGCAAAGCCATTGCCGTCCCGCTCCAATTCGGTGCGGGTGGCGGGCAGCGCGGCCACGATCGCCGGATCGAACGCCGCCGTGCCCAGGGCATGATCGGGGTGCAGATGGCTGAGGAACACACGCCGCACCGGGCCGTGGCACAGCTTTTCCGCCACCGCCGCCAGCCCTTGGGCATAGCGCAGCGACGGGCCGCAATCGAACAGCACGGCCCCGCCTTGCGGGCAGGCCATGATCACCGCATTGGCGATGGCGCCGCCATTGCCGAACACGATGGCCTCGTCCGCGCCGCGCACCAGCCAGATCCCCGGCCCGATCGGCTGGGGATCATAGGCATAGCGACCGGCAAAGGTTTCCGCTTGGGCCATGCGCGCTGGCAATGCAGCTGGTGCGGCGGCAAGCAGGCCCAGGGCCGCGCGGCGCGATAGCGTCATGGTGCCAGCCTGCCGTCAAACGTGCGACCGTTGCTGTCGGCCATATGGATGCTGACCGGGCCGGCCTGCGTGGGCGGCAAGAGCAGGGTGAATGCCGGGTCTTCCGCTACCGAGCCGTTGATCGTCATCGTGCCCAGCGCCGCGCCATCGGCGCCGCTGACCTGCATCGTTTCGATATTGTAGGCGGCGATATTGTCGACATAGCCGGTATCCATCGGATGGCGCACGCTCACGCGCAGGCGGGTATCGGCGGCCTCGTGCCACAGCTTCCCGCGCATTTCGCCCAGATGCTGCGCCCAATCGCCTTTGACCCGGCTGACCGGCGGGGCCGAGCAGCCACCGCCCGCCGCATCGATCCAGCGCCCGCCCACGTGCCACACGCCATCGGCGGTCAGCACCAGCGCCCGCACCGGCGTGCGCTGGTCCAGCTTGATGCGCAGGCTGACATAGGGAAGCGCGCCCTGGGGCTGGTAGTCGATCGCCACGGGCAAGGGGTTCAGATCCATCAGCACGACGATGCGCTGCACCTTGCCCAGCGCGCGAGCATCGACGGTAACGGGGAAAACATGCTGGTTTTCCGTCACATCGGGCATGGTGACGATTACCGCCGGATCAAACCGCACCGGCGCCTTGCCCAGCAGCCAGGCAGCATGGTTGGCCCACATTGGCGAGGCGAGCGGATCGGCCACTAATCCAGGCGCAGGGGCGGCGGCAACCGGCGCAGCGCTTGCCAGCAAAGCCATGATAGGCACGAGGAGGGCAGGGCGCTTCATACCAAGGCACCATTTGCCTTGATCGGACAGCATTCTACAATTGCACCATAGGCCAAGATCGACGGCCAGCTTGGGCAAGGGATGGGAGAGAATGATCGCAGCACTGCGTCGCATCCCGTGGGCAGGGATGGTGCTGGCCATGACGGCCGCGCCGGTCCTTTCGCCAGCCTGGGCGCAACAGGCTGCGCCGTTCGATGTCCAGGGCTATCGCAACGCGGCGTTTCGGGCGCCGGTCGATCGCGATCCCGCGCCGGCCACGGCGATTTCCCTGACGCAGGCGCGCCGCCTGGCGCCAGGCGCGGCGCTGTTCATCGATGTCTTGCCAGCCGAAGGCGCGCATCGCGATGGCGCCAGCGGCGCCTGGACGCTGGCCACCCCGCATGACACGATCCCCGGCGCCCTGTGGTATCCCGAAACCGGCCGCGCGCCGCCCGATCCGGTATTATGGCAGGCCATGGCCGCACGCGTGGTGCAATTCCGTCAGCAGCATCCGGCTGCGCCGATCGTGCTGTTCTGCCGCGCTGATTGCTGGATGAGCTGGAACGCCGCGCGGCGCCTGGCGCTGGGCGGCGTTGCGGGCGTGCGCTGGCTGGCCGAAGGGATCGAGGGATGGCACGATGCCGGCGGCAACCTGGTGCCGGCAACCCCCGTGCCGGTGCCCGACAAGTGATGCGTTGAAACCAGAACCACAATCAGAACCACCGACAGGAGAAATGCCATGGCCACGTTGATCGTCAGCTATCCCGCGCAAGAAGGCGCGCGGTTCGATGCCGCCTACTATACCGCCACGCATATCCCGCTGGTAGAGCGGCTGTGGACCCCGCACGGCTTTACCGGCGCCGAAGTGCTATTTCCGGCGGGCGACCAGCCGTGGAAAGCGTCGGTCCTGCTGCGCTTTTCCAGCCAGGCGGCGATCGATGCCGCGCTGGCCAGCCCGGATACGCCGCAAGTGCTGGGCGATGTGGCCAATTTCACCGACATCGCCCCGGTGATCTACCGCGCGGCAGATTGAACGAGGGGCAACGCGGGGGCGGTTCACGCCCCCGCGTTGCCCGTTCGAGGTTGTCAGGGGGCGCGATAGACCACTTTGCCGCCCACCATGGTCAGCAGCACCCGGGTTTGCGCAATGGCATCGGGGTTGCCGGCAAAGATATCGCGATCGATCCAGATCAGATCGGCAAACTTGCCGCGTTCCAAGCTGCCCACCTGATGCTCGGCGCGTAGCGACCAGGCCGCGTTGATCGTGGCCGCGCGCACTGCCTGCATCACCGACAGCGGCGGTCCGCCCGATAGCGGCTGGCTGTATTCCGGCCCCGCCGAGGGATCGTTGCGCCGGGTTACCCCCACTTTCAGGGCAAACCATTCGTTCAGCGGATCGACCGGCCAGTCGCTGCCAAAGGTGATGCGCGCGCCGGCCTTGGCCAGCAGGCCCGAAGGCTCCATGAAGGCATAGCGCTTGGGGCCGAGGTAATCCTTGGCGCCGGCCACGGTATCAGCGGCCTTCTTGCCCCATTGCAACGATAGCACCGGGGTGACGCCCAGTGCCTTGTAGCGCGGGAAATCAGTGGGATCGACGATCTCGTCATGGGCGATCGCCGGGCGCACGTCGCGCGTCGGCTGGCTCTTGCGCAGGGCCGCCACGGCGTCGAGCGCGATGCGCACCGCGCCATCGCCATCGGCGTGCATGTGCGGGTCAAAGCCCAGTGCGGTGATGCGCTCCAGCAGTGGCGCCAGCACGGCAGGCGGGAAATAGGGCGCCGGCCCCTTGTTCATGCCGGGCTGCCAATCGGGCTTTTCCGGCGTGCCGTGGTTTTCCAGATAGGGTTGCAGCATCACCCCGGTAAAGGCCGGGGCGGTGATCACCCCATCCATGTAGAGCTTGATCGTGCGCACCATGATCGTGGGCTGCACCTGCGCCGCGCCCTGGTCATAGGCGCGCCGCCATTCGACGATGCGCGCCAGGGCCGGTTCGGGAGACGGGCCTTCCTCGGGCGCGATGTGTGGCGCGAAATGGCCGCGCGCGGTCAATTCCCCGGCCTTGGACAGTACGGAAAAGGCATGGATTGATTCGCGCGGCGCATCGGCATCGAGGAACGTGGTCACGCCCTGCGCTGCCATCGCGGCAAGGGCAGCGCGCGCGGCGACCACATCGTCGGCCGGCGTTGGCGTGGGCACCAGCTTGCGCACGAGGTCTTGCGCGGCGTCTTCCAGCAGGCCGGTGGGCGCGCCCTTGTCATCGTGGTGGATCGCACCGCCAACCGGATCGGGCGTCTTGGCATCGATACCGGCGAGGGCCAGCGCCTTGCTGTTGACCAGGGCAGAATGCCCGAACGAGGAGAACACCGCCACGGGCCGCCGCGTGGGCAGCGCATCGAGCATCGCCTTGGTCATGTCCACGCCCAGCGGCTGCATTTCCTGCTGGAACCAGTGCACCGCGATCAGCCACTTGCCATCGCTGGCCGCGTCACCATCCTTGGCCGCGCAGGCGGAAAGCGCCGCCTGGAATTCCGGCACGGTCAGTCGCTTGTACTGCAGGTCGCAGGCGAGCAGCCCGGCGCCGCCTTCCAGCGGGTGCATGTGTGCATCGATCAGGCCAGGCATGACCACGCCACCCTTGAGGTCGATGGTCTGGGTGGCCGGGCCGGCCATCGCCTTGGCCCCGGCGTCGCTGCCCAGATAGACGATGCGCCCATCCTTGATCGCGATCGCCTGGGCAACACTGCCCTGCGCGTCGATGGTGTGGATCTGGCCGTGCAGCAGCACGGTATCGGCCACCGGCGCTGGCGCGGCTTGGGCGGCGCTGGCCGCCAAGGCCGAACCGGCCAATAGCGAAATCAGGCGAAGGGAATGCATGCGGGCACCTCGCACATCGCGCGGCACCCCCTGTGCCGCCCTATCTGTGATCTAAGCAGATAGGGCGGGGGTAGGACAAGTGTCCAATTTTCGTCCATGCAGGTCTGCCGGAACGGTAGGTGTGTCAGCGCGGCTTTTCTGCCTCGGCCAAGGCGGCGCGGGCGATCGGCTCCATCACGGCATAGCCGGCGGCATTGGGATGGACGCCATCGCTCGACAAGCCGGGCTTCATCGCCCCTTCGGGCGTGGCCATCGCGCTGTAGTAGTCGGCATAGGCCAGGCCGCGGGCACGGGCGAGGTCTTTGAGCCAGGCATTGAGCGCGGCAATCTGTGCGGCTGGCTTCATCTCGCTGCGCCAGTTGAAACCGCCGGCGGGCAGCACGCTGCCCAGCACCACGGCAATGCCATTGGCCTTGGCCAGATCGACCATCGCCAGCACGTTGGCAGCATATTCATCCGGGCTGGTCGGCCCGGTGTTGCCGGCCACGTCGTTGGTGCCGCACATAATGTGCACCACGCGTGGGCGCAGGCGCACGACGTCCTGATAGAACCGCAGCAGGATCTGCGGGCTGGTCTGCCCGGCAATGCCACGATCGACGATGCCGCCGGCAAACATGGCCGGGGCGGTGGTCAGCCACCATTCGGTGATCGAATCGCCGATGAACACCGCGCGCAGCGGTTGCGGCACCTGGCGATCGGCCTTTTGATAGCGGCAGAGGTTGCCCCAGTCATAGCCACCGACCCGGCTGGGCGTGCAGGGCTCGGTCACCATCGCGGTCGGGCCGATCGGCGCCACGGCGACGGTGACGCTGGGCGCCGGGGCGGGCACGGCCGGCTGCCCGGCCTGCGCCGCCAATGCCGGCGACGCCGACAGCATCAGCGCCAGGGCCAGCGCGCCAGCGCCCGCCCCAGCCAGATTGGCAATTGCCCGGCGCATCAGATGATGCCCACCGCCTTGCCGGCGCGTTCGAACATGCCGATGATCGTCTGCACCTGCTCGGCGCTGTGCGCGGCGCAGAGCGAGCAGCGCAGCAAGGTCATCCCCGCTGGCGTTGCCGGCGGGCGCGCCAGGTTCACATAGAGCCCTTCGTGCAGCAGCGCTTCCCACATCATCGCGCCCCGCTCCAGATCGGGCATGATCACCGAGATGATCGCGCTTTGCGGCGTTGCCGTGCCCAGCTTGAAGCCGCGCTGGGTCAGGCCAGCGTGCAGGGTCTTGGAATTTTCCCACAGATGGGCGCGCTTGTCGGCGGCATGCATCAGCTTGCGGATCGAAGTGCTGGCGGTGTGCACCACGCTGGGGGGCAGCGAAGCGGTGAACACGTAAGGACGGCACACCAGGCGCAGGATTTCGAACTTGGGATGGTTCGACACGCAGAAGCCGCCGACGGTGCCGACCGACTTGGAGAACGTGCCGATCACGAAATCGACCTGGTCGAGCACCCCCTGGTCTTCGGCCACGCCGCGCCCGTTGGGGCCGATGAAGCCCATCGAGTGCGCTTCGTCCACCAGCACCATGGCGCCGTGCGCCTTGGCAATGGCGATCATTTCCTTGAGCGGGGCGATATCGCCCAGCATCGAGTAGACGCCTTCGAGCACGACGAGCTTGCCCGCGCCTTCGGGAATGCGCTTGAGGCGCTTTTCCATCGCCTCGATATCGTTGTGCTTGAACGGCACGACCTCGGCATCGCCCATCTTGCAGCCGTCCCAGATCGAGGCGTGGCTGTCGATGTCGAGCACGATGTAATCGCCCTTGCCGGCCATCGTGCTGATGATGCCCAGGTTGGCCTGATAGCCAGTGGAGAACACCATGGCATGGTCCATGCCATAGAAATCCTTGAGCGCGTCTTCCACGGCGCGGTGCCCGGCATAGGTGCCGTTGAGCACGCGGCTGCCGGTGGTGCCCGAACCGAATTCATCGAGCGCCTGCTTGCCGGCAGCGATCACGTCCGGGTCGAACGTCATGCCCATGTAGTTGTAAGTGCCCAGCAGGATCGTCTCGCGCCCGTTGCACACCGCAACGGTGGGCGAGATCACCTTTTCCATCACCAGGTTGAACGGATCGGTGACGCCAGTGGACAGCAGCGCGCGGCGCTGTTCGATCAGGCCGTCGAACTTGGAAAACAGGTCGGTCATGGGGGTGCTTACCCTTGCAGCTTGGTCACGGCGTCGATCAGCTGGCCATAGGTTTCGATCTCGGCCTGCTGATTCATGCTGATGATGATGTCGAACTCGTCCTCGATCGCGGCGACGAAATCCATCACCGTCAGGCTGTCCCACTCCAGGTCGCCGGCAAAGGTGGTGGCATCGGTGATGGCCACGCCCTTCTTGTTGAAGGGCTCGATCAGCTCGGCAATCTTGGCGGCAGTGGCGGGGCGGTCCATCGTCTCTCTAACTCCGTGGGGCAGGGCGGTGCCCCTGCCAGAACATTGCGGCGGAAAAGCGGCCTGTGGCCTGCCCTGTCAAGCCTGAACGGGCGATGAGGCCGATTTCCTGCGCGGTGGCCGTGGGAAAGCGGGGTGACGATGATACACAGGCCGCGATCTAAATCAGTTTCATCACCGCCTGCATGAACGGGCTGATGGACACCGGCTTGGCCAGATAGCCCTCGGCGCCGGCCTCGCGAATGCGTTCCTCGTCGCCCTTGCCGGCATAGGCGGTGACGGCCAGGATCGGGATCTGGCGCAGCACCGGATCGGCCTTGAGCGCCTCGATCAGTTCCAGCCCCGAAACGTTGGGCAGCTGGATATCCATGATCACCAGCCCCGGCACGAACTGGCGTGCACGGTCGAGTGCCTCGCGCCCGTCGGCTACCGGCTCGACGGTAAAGCCATTGGCCACCAGCAGATCGCAGAACAGCTTGCGGTTGAGGTCGTTGTCCTCGACAACCAGAATTCTTTTTGCCACGGAACACCTCTATTGCGCGGTCCAGTACGGCCGCCGCCTGCGCTGCTCTATTGACCTCGAAAGGCTCTGACAATCATCCGCGAACCCTCGTCCCCCGTCCCCGATCCGCAGGATCTGGCGCTGGCCGCGCTCGGCTGGGTGCTGGCCGATGGGCAGCGCGCCGAACGCTTCCTGGCCCTGAGCGGGATGACGCCCGAAACCCTGCGCGCGGGCCTGGGCGATCCGGCCGCGCAGGCCGGGGTGCTGGGCGGGGTGCTCGATTTCCTCATGGCCTATGAGCCCGATCTTGTTGCCGCGGCCGACGCGCTCGATATAAGCCCCCAGGCCTTGGCCGCCGCACGGGAGAAACTGGTATGAGCCGCCCGCTGGTGATCAGCGATTGCGATGAAGTGCTGCTGCACATGGTGGCGCCGTTCCAGGCTTGGCTCAAAGCCAACCACGACATCGATTTCGTGATGGAAAGCAATGATTTCGGTAAGGCCATGCGCTATGTCCATGACGGGCGCGGGGTGGAATCGCGCGAGATCTGGCGCCTGCTCGACCTGTTCTTCAACACGCAGATGCACACGCAGCCGGCCATCGCCGGCGCGGTGGAGGCTGTAGGCGCGCTGGCCGACCGCGCCGACTTCGTGATCCTGACCAATCTGGGCCACAGCTATCGCGACGCCCGCACCGCGCAACTCGAAGGCGTGGGCATCAACGCCCGCGTCTTTACCAACCAGGGGCCGAAAGGGCCGGCGCTCAAGGCCATTCTCGATGAATACAACCCCACCCGCGCGGTGTTCATCGACGATCTGCCCCAGCATCACCATTCCGCCGCGCAATTGACGCCCGAGGTGATCCGCCTGCACTTGTGCGGAGAGCCCTTGCTCGCCCCGCATATCGATTGTGCGCATAAGGCTGGCCACGCCCATGCGCGGATCGATACCTGGGACCATGCGCTGCCCTGGCTGATGGCCCGGCTGGACGAGGCCGCCTGACCGTTTCTTCGCGTTTGCTGGAGTGAGTGAGAATGACTGTTTCGATCGATGCCCGCCTGGCCGAACTGGGCCTGGAACTGCCGCAGGCCGCAGCGCCGGTGGCGGCCTATGTGCCCACCGTGCTGGCGGGCGGGCTGCTGCATGTTTCGGGGCAGTTGCCGTTCATTGACGGCGCGCTGGTGACCGGCCGCCTGGGTGAAGACGTCAGCCTGGAGCAGGGCGCCGCTGCCGCCAAGGCCTGCGCGCTGATGCTGCTGGCTCAGGCCAAGGCTGCCCTGGGCTCGCTCGACCGCATCGAGCAGGTGGTCAAGCTCGGCGCCTTCATCAATTCGACCGGTGATTTCACCGATCAGCCCAAGGTGGCCAACGGCGCTTCGGAACTGATGCAGGCGGTGTTCGGCGATGCTGGGCGCCATGCCCGCAGCGCCGTGGGCGTGCCGGTTCTGCCGTTGGGCGCTGCGGTGGAAATCGATGCTATCTTTGCTGTTCGCGCTCATTGATCGCTTTCTCCTGCCGGCGCGGGCAGCGGCCCGCGCCGGCTGGCTGCGCGAGGCCATCTATGCGCATCGCGGGCTGCATGGCCCGGGTGTGCCGGAAAACTCGCTCGCCGCGGCCGAGGCCGCCATTGCGCGCGGCTTTGGCATCGAATGCGACGTGCAGCGCAGCCGCGATGGGCAGGTCGTGGTATTCCACGACCGCGCGCTCGATCGCTTGACCGGGCAGGCCGGCAACCTGGCCGACCACACCGCCGCAGAACTTGCTGGCATGACCCTGCTGGATGAAACCGGCATGGTGGTGGGCGGTGAAACGATCCTTGGCCTGCGCCAGTTGCTCGACCGCATCGATGGCCGCGTGCCCCTCCTGATCGAAGTGAAATCCGCGCCCACGCAGCGCATCGCGCCGCTGTGCCTCGCGGTGCGCCGCCTGCTTGAAGGCTATCGCGGGCCCGTGGCGGTAATGAGCTTCGATCCGCGCGTTGCCGCCTGGTTTCGCCGCTATTCCCCGCACGTGGTGCATGGCCTGGTAGTGACCGAGGCGGGGCGGCGCACCTTGCTCGCCCGCCTCAAGAGGCATCTTGCGCTGTGGCGCGCGCGTCCCCAATTCCTGGCCTATGACATTGCCGATATTGCCAATCCTGTGGTGCGCCTCGCCCGGCGCCGGGGCGTTCCAGTGCTGACCTGGACCGTGCGCACCCCCGATGATGCCAGCCGGGCGGCAACCTATGCCGATGCGCCGATTGCCGAAGGCCCGGTTCTGCTGGCGGCGCCAGCGGCGTGAGGCGGGCGGCGCCATGACGCTGACCGCACGCGTCGAAGGAGCGGTGGGCAATATCCCGGCGGCGGATTGGGATCGCCTGATCGGGGATGGCAATCCCTTCATGTCACACGCATTCCTCTCCCTCCTTGAGGAATCCGGCTCGGTCGGCGGGCGCAGCGGATGGACGCCGCTGCCGCTGCTGATCGACGACGCCGATGGCCGCCCGGCGGCGGCGCTGCCAGCCTATCTGAAGCAGCACAGCCAGGGCGAATATGTGTTCGATCACGCCTGGGCCGATGCCTGGCAGCGCGCGGGCGGGGACTATTATCCCAAGCTGCAGATCGCCGCGCCGTTCACGCCGGCGACTGGCCCGCGCCTGTTGTGTGCCGGCCGCCCCGATCTGGCGCTCCCCCTGTTGCGCGCGGCCGAGGCGCTGGTGGACCAGAACGGCCTGTCATCGGCCCATGCCACGTTCCTTGCACCCGAACAGGTGCCGCTGTTCGAGGAAGCCGGCTGGCTCTTGCGCTCAGACCTGCAATTCCACTGGGAAAATCGCGGCTATGCCACGTTCGACGATTTTCTTGGCGCGCTGTCTTCGGCCAAGCGCAAGAACCTGCGCAAGGAACGCGCCGCTGCCCAGGCCGGGGTGGAGATCGTGACGCTGACCGGCGCTGCCATCACGGCCGACCACTGGGACGCGTTCTGGGTGTTCTATCAGGACACCGGCGCGCGCAAGTGGGGGCGGCCGTATCTGACCCGCGCCGCGTTCGACCTGATCGGGCAGACCATGGCCGACAAGGTCTTGCTGGTGCTGGCGCTGGAGGATGGCGAGCCGGTCGCCGGCGCGCTCAATTTCATCGGGCGCGATACGCTCTACGGCCGCTATTGGGGCGCCGTGGTGGAAAAGCCGTTCCTGCATTTCGAGCTGTGCTATTATCAGGCGATCGATGCCGCCATCGCCATGGGGCTGCGCCGGGTGGAAGCCGGGGCGCAGGGGCAGCACAAGCTGGCACGCGGCTATGAACCGGTGCAGACATGGTCGGCGCACTATATCGCCGATCGCGGATTTCGCGCCGCGGTGGCCGAATTCCTGGTGCGCGAGCGCGCCGGGATAGAGCAGGGCCAGTTCGAACTGGCCGGGCACACGCCCTATCGCAAGGGCTAGGCGCCGCGATCAGGCAGCCTGAAATTTAGGCGGCGTGGCGGGTTGCGGCGCGCATCCATTCGCGGGCGCGGCGCTGGGCTTCGGCGATATCGCGCGCGCTCATTTCCTCGGCCACATCGGCGCGGGCGCGGGCAGCATCGTCGTGGCCGGCCACGGCCGCGAGGTTGAACCACTTGTGCGCTTCGACCAGATCGCAATCGGCACCATAGCTGCCGGTGGAAAAGGCCACGCCCAGATCGAAAAACGCGTGGCTGTCACCCTGCGCGGCAGCGGCGAGGCAGGCGGCGATCAGGCTGTCGGCGCGGTCGGCTGCGGCATGGCTGGCATGAAGTGGTGCGGATGGCACCAGCGTGATCGGTGATGGCGCGTGCGGCATGGTCCTTGGTTCCCCCTGTGCGAATCTGCCTTTCCCCATCGGGTGGCAGGGCAAGGCTCGCCAATTAAGGTCAACAAACCGTTAAGCATGATTGCGGCCGTGCCCGCGCGTGCGCCGCTTTATCCGCGAAATGTACGATGCCGCTGTTTCACAAAGGTTCAGCTGCAATGTGACATAGCGTTGAGGAAGTGCTTGTGCGCCCTTTCCTGCCTGCCTATAGGCGCGGCAAGCCGGGGGCTGGTCGCGCCGATCGCGGCGCGTTTTGGCCCTGGTGGTCGGAAGGCGCAACACGGAGGGCCGGATGGCTGGGGTTCTGGGTGACGAAATTGACGTGTTGGCAAAGGCCCGCCGGGCCATGCCGGGTGATTACGTTCCGAATGACGACGAACCCTATATGAGCGAGCAGCAGCTCGACTATTTTAGGCGCCTTTTGCTCGAGTGGAAGAAGTCGATCCTGTCGGCCTCGGCCGGCACCCTGTCGGCCCTGCAGGATGGTCCGCTGCGTGAACCCGATCTCAACGATCGCGCATCGAGCGAAACCGACTGGGGCATCGAACTGCGCACCCGCGATCGCCAGCGCAAGCTGATTGCCAAGATCGATTCGGCCATGCGCCGCATTGACGAAGGCGAATATGGTTTCTGCGAAGTGACCGGTGAACCGATCGGCCTGGGGCGTCTGATTGCCCGCCCGATCGCGACGATGACGGTGGAAGCGCAGCAGGCGCACGAGCGTCGCGAAAAGATCTCGCGCGATATGTGATGGCGCCGGCAGGGCCAAGGTGGTCCTGCCCAGCCCATGATGGCCGCACAGGCGCACCATCGGCATTGCGGTAAATACCACCAAGGCCGCTGTCCCCCGATGGCAAGGGGCTTTTTGCCGCTGCGAGCGGGAAATTTAAAGATTTCTTTGCCGTTTTCGTTTATCCCTTTGCACATGGACCGGTGCGAAAGGTGGCAGGTGCGGGCGCAAGCTGCTCGCTGGCAGCCACATAGCGCCGGGCCCATGCCGCTTGGCCCACCTTGTTGGAAACGGAACCTGACGGTGACTGATATCGACCATCGGCAATTGGGGCGTGACAGCCTTTTCCTGATGGCCGACCTGCGCCTAGACGGCCAGGACGGTGAGCATCGCGTGCGCGTGCGCAATCTTTCGGCCGGTGGGATGATGGCCGAAGGCGCGCTGCGCGTGGTGCGGGGCATGCGGCTTGAGGCCAACCTGCGCCATATCGGCTGGGTCGAAGGTGTGGTGGCCTGGGTCCAGGATACCCGCTTTGGCATTGCCTTTGTCGAACAGATCGATCCCAAGCTGGCACGCGAGCCAGTGGCCACGCAGCCGTCTGACGATTACGCGCCGCGCTATGTCCGGCCGCCGCTCGCCCAGCCAGAGGGCAAGCGCTTGCGCAAGCTGTGACGCGTTCGGCTTGGCGCTGCTGCTGAAACACTGAAATCGCCGGCGCCGGCATCTTTGCTGGCCTGCCACGGCTGATCTGCTAGGCAGGTGGGCATGGCTCCCCCGTCTTGCCATCTGCGCCGCGCTGCGGCGGTGCTTTTGCCCGGTGTCGCCCTTATGCTGGCCAGTTGCGGGGGCGATCGGCGCGGCGCCCTGCCGGTGGCCTTGGCGGGTGACGACAGCGCCTTTCAAACCGCCGCGCCGCGTCCCACGCCGGCCGCGCAGGTCTTGCGTGCCGCCACGGTCGAAGGGCTGGTGGGCTTTGACGCGCAAGGCCGCGTGGTGCCCGCCATTGCCGAACGCTGGATCGTGACCGATGACGGGTTGAGCTATATCTTTCGCCTGCGCGATGGCACCTGGCCCGATGGCACCGCGATCGATGCGCCCAGCGTTGCCGCCGCGCTACGCCGCGCGCAAAAGGCGCTGGCCGGCACCGCGCTGGGGCTTGATCTTGCCCCGATCGACGAGATTCGGGTGATGACCGATCGGGTGGTGGAAGTGGATCTTTCCGCCCCGCTGCCTGATCTCCTGACCCTGCTGGCCCAGCCCGAACTGGGGCTGCCGCGGGCGCGGATCGGGTCTGGCCCGCTCGGCCTGCGCCGCGAAGGCCTGGTCGCGCGCCTGTCTCCCATCCCGCCCGAGCGCCGCGGGCTGCCGGCGCAGGACGGCTTTTCACGCAGCGTGCGGCCGTTGCGCGTGGAAGTGGAAAGCATGGCCGTGGCCGCCCAGCGCTTCAACGATGGGCTGGTCGACGTGGCATTCGGCGGCACGATCGATTCGCTGCCGCTTGCCGGCACCACCATGCTCTCGCGCGGGAACGTGCAACTCGATCCGGTCATGGGGCTGTTCGGCGTCCAAGTGGTGCGCGCGCAGGGCTTCCTGGCCGATCCGCTGCGGCGCGAGGCGCTCGCCCTGGCGATCGACCGCGATGGCCTGGTCGGCGCCTTTGCCATCGGCGGGTGGAGCGGCACGACGCGGCTGGTCTCTCCCGAAGTGCCCGATAGCGATGGCAGCGTGGGTGAGCGCTGGGTCGGCACCACGCTCGACCAGCGCCGCGCGCTGGCGCGCCAACGGGTTATGGCCTGGCTGGCAACTGGGCAGGGCGCGCCGCGCCTGCGCGTGGCTGCGCCCGATGGTCCGGGCACGCGGCTGGCCCTGGCGCACCTGGCGGCCGATTTCGCCACGATTGGCGTGACACTGGAACGGGTTGATGCCAGCGCTTCGGCCGATCTGCGCCTGGTCGACAGCGTGGCGCGCTATACCCGCGCTGCCTGGTTCCTCAACCAGGTGGCCTGCCCGGTCAGCCCGGCAGGGTGCAGCCCGCAAGGCGATGCCCTGGCCGCGCAGGCCCGGGCAGAGCGCGATCCGCAGGCGCGCATGGCCCTGCTGGCGCAGGCCGAAACCGCCGTCACGGCGGCCAACAGCTTCATCCCGATCGCGCGGCCGTTGCGCTGGTCGCTGGTGCGCAGCCGCGTGACCGGGTTTTCCCCCAATCCGTGGGGTTGGCACCCGCTGCCACCGCTGACCATTGTGCCGAAATAGGCAGTTTTTCGAAGAATTGCCGCGATCAGGGCGATTTTTCGCATTTGGTCATGGCGGCGAAAGGAACAACCCGCTAGGGGGCGGGGGCCGAGAGATGGTATATCGGGCTTCGCGTGGTGAGGCCGTGGCACTGTCGTCTGGCCTTATAAACACCCGTGTAATATCCCCAGCCGGTCCCTGCCCACGTTGCGGCCCGGCCCAGACCCGTTGAGTTTCATGCCCTTTTCATCTCTCCCTGCTGCCGTTGCCGAATCCCTTGCCGCCCGTGGCTATGCCGAACCGACTCCGGTCCAGGCCGCCGTGCTCGAAGCGGAAGCGGCCGGCCGCGACCTTCTGGTTTCTGCCCAGACCGGCTCTGGCAAGACCGTTGCCTTTGGCGTGGCCATGGCTTCCGATCTCCTTGGCGATGGCGTGCCGCCGGCCGGCGCGCCGCTGGCCCTGGCCATTGCCCCCACGCGTGAACTGGCCCTTCAGGTCAGCCGCGAACTTGCCTGGCTTTATGAAAAGGCCGGCCTGCGCATCGCCACCTGCGTTGGCGGGATGGACCCGTCCAAGGAACGCCGCCAGCTCAACCATGGTGCGCACATCGTGGTCGGCACGCCCGGCCGCCTGCGCGACCATCTCGAACGCGGCGCGCTCGATCTTTCGGCCCTGCGCTTCGTCGTCCTCGATGAAGCCGACGAAATGCTCGACATGGGCTTCCGCGAAGACCTGGAAGAACTGCTCGACGCCACCCCGGCAGAGCGCCGCACGCTGCTGTTCTCGGCCACCATGCCGCGTCCGATCGCGGTGCTGGCCAAGCAGTATCAGCGCGACGCGCTGCGCATCTCCACGATCGACGATCGCCAGGGCCATGGCGACATCAGCTACCAGGCTGTCGCCGTCTCGCCCAACGACATCGAGAACGCGGTGATCAACCTGCTGCGCTTCCACGAGGCGGAAACGGCCATGCTGTTCTGCGCCACGCGTGACAATGTGCGCCGCCTGCATGCCACGCTGGTCGAGCGCGGCTTCGCCGCCGTGGCGCTGTCGGGCGAGCACAGCCAGAACGAGCGCAACCAGGCGATCCAGGCCTTGCGTGACGGGCGCGCCCGCATCTGCGTGGCCACCGACGTGGCCGCACGCGGGATCGACATTCCCTCGCTCAGCCTGGTGGTCCACGTGGAAGTGCCGCGTGACGCGGAAACCCTGCAGCACCGTTCGGGCCGCACCGGCCGCGCCGGTCGCAAGGGCACGGCCGTGTTGGTGGTGCCCTATCCGCGCCGCCGCCGCCTGGAAGAAATGCTGCGCCGCGCGCGGATCGAGGCGGAATGGATGCCGGCCCCCGGCGCTGCCCAGATTCGCGAGCGTGACCGCGAGCGCCTGCTCGAAAAGCTGCTGGCCCCGGTCGACGCCGAAGACGTGCTCGAAGATGACGTGGCCCTGGCCGACACGCTGATGGAACGCATGGAAGTGCGCGATATCGCGCTGGCGCTGGTGCGCAGCTATCGCTCGGCCATGCCGCAGCCCGAAGACCTCATCGACCTGTCGACCGAGGAAGGCCGCAAGGCCACGCACCGCACGGGCTTTGACGACGTGTCGTGGTTCCGCATGGATATCGGCCGCCGCCAGAACGCCGATCCGCGCTGGCTGCTGCCGCTGTTGTGCCGCCGTGGCCACATCACCCGCAACGAGATCGGTGCGATCCGCATCGGCCCGAGCGAAACCTACTTCCAGGTGCCCAAGGCGATGGAAGATCGTTTCCGCGCCGCGTTGCAGCGCACCGCGCGCGAAGGCGCCGAGGATGAAACCGGCATCCGCATCGAACCGAGCGAACCGCCGCGCGAAATGGCCCGCACCAACCGCCGCCAGGGCAATGGCCCCAACCGCCCGCGCGAAGGCTTCCCGCCGCGCGGTGATGGCCCGCGCAACGATGGCCCCCGCACGCACCGCAAGGGCCCGCCGCGCCGCCGCGAAGGCTGAACCCAAAAGATCCTCCCCCACACCGTGGGGGAGGTGGCGGCCGCAGGCCGTCGGAGGGGGCGTTTACCTCCTTAACCCGCGCGCTCGTCCTGCCGTTCCAGCGGCTCGGCCCGCAGTAGGCCGGCAAGCGCCTGCGCATCGGCGCAGGTGGCATCGCCGGCCAGCCGTGCCTGAAGCGCGCGATAATGCGCCAGCACGCGCTGCCCCAGGTCGCTTACCTTGGCCCCGCCACCATGGGCGCTGCCGGGAAAGGTTTCCACCAGCGGCCCGTGCCAGCAGCGGTTCATCACATCCACCAGTTGCCAGGCGCGGCGATAGCTCATCCCCATGGCGCGCCCGGCGGCCGAGATCGAGCCTTCGCGCGCGATGGCATCGAGCAGGTCGGCCTTGCCCGGCCCCATGGCGATCGCCTCGCCGCAATAGAGCTGTAGCTTGATCTTGATATGCGCTGCATCGGCCATGCCGGGGTTTTAGGCGCGCATGCCGTTTGGCTCAAGCGCGGCGGCAGAGGCATGGCCGTCGTTTTGCGCCGCGCTGGTGCGATCGGCGATGGTATAAGCGAAACAATCGGTTATCGTGCCATCACGGACCATGCGGGAGAGAATGCGATGCGGCCACGGTTGACGGTTTCGACGCTGGGCGTGGCTCTGGCGTCAGCGCTTGGCGCCGCGCCAGCGATGGCTGACGCCAATGGGGTCGAGGCCGCAAGCGCGCAGGGTGATGTGGCGCTGACGATCTATGCCGACATGGCCCTGGTCGAAGACGTGCGGCGCATCGATCTGCCCAAGGGCATCAGCCGCCAGGAATTTCCCGATGTCTCTGCCCAGATCCGGCCCGAAACCGTCACCCTTTCGGCGCCCGGCGCTGCCGTGGTGGAACAGAATTTCGACTACGACCTGCTGACGCCCGATAAGCTGCTCGACAAGTCGGTGGGCCAGGATGTGAGCGTGGTGCGCACCACGCCTGATGGCCAGGAAGTGGCCACGCGCGCGCACGTGCTGGCCAACAACGATGGCGCCGTCGTCCAGGTCGGCAACCGGATCGAGATCCTGCGCAATATGCCCGGCCGCGTGGTCTACCCTGGCCTGCCTGCCGGCCTGCGCGCCCGCCCGACGCTGTCGGTCACGCTCGATGCGGCCAGCGCCGGCACGCGCGCGGTGGGCTTGCGCTATCTGTCGGGTGGATTCGGCTGGAAGGCCGATTATGTGGCGCTGTTCGATGAAAGCGCAGGCAAGCTCGATGTCCAGGGCTGGATCACGCTCAACAACACGACCGGCACGGGCTTTCCCAATGCCCGCGTCATGCTGGTGGCGGGGCAGCCGGGTAGCAACGCGGCTGACGATGGCGATCGCTATGTCCGTCCACCGCGCCGCCCGATGGGCAATCGCATGGGCACGGGCGGGGCCGACGGGCGCGAGACGCTGGGCGATTTCCATGTCTATCCGCTGGCCGGGCGCACCACCGTCGCCAATGCCCAGACCAAGCAGGTGAGTTTCCTCAATGTGGCCGGGGTGCCGGCGCGCAAGGTCTATCAATATCGCAACGGCTGGCAGCACAGCGCGGAAGAGGGCGAAAGCGTCGATACCGTGCTCGCCTTTACGTCGGCCAAGGATGGCGGCCTGGGTGATGCCCTGCCGGCTGGCACGATGCGCGTCTATATGCGCGACGCGCGCGGCAATCCGCAGTTCGTGGGTGAAAGCCCGCTGCCGCATACGCCGATGGGATCGGATTTGGCGCTGAAAACCGGCGTGGCGTTCGACGTGAAGGTGCAGCCGACCGTCGAAAAGCGCGAAAAGATCACCGCGAGCGAGTGGGAACGCACCGCGCAATGGCGCATCACCCGTAATGATGCGGCGCCGGTCACATACACGATCGAACAGCACCCCACGTATTGGCGCACCCAGATGGCGTGGAAGGTTACCAATGCCCGCGCGGTGCCGGTGGAGGTTGACGTGATCCAGGATGGCCTGGACGATGGCTGGCACGATACCCGCGTTTCGGCCGAGAGCCTGCCTGGCCGCCAGCTCTCGCTTGATAGCCGGGTCTGGCATGTCACCGTGCCGGCGCGCGGCGCGGTAACGCTGACCGCCGCGATCGACACCCGCTATTGAGCGGCGCGATCATGCGCACTCTGAACGCGGCCATGGCCCTGTGGCCCGGCCTGGCCCTGGCGCAGCAGGCCGTGACGTCCGCGGCGCCGGCCAGCGTGGCCGTCACCATCTACCGCGAACCGGGGCGCGCCGCCGATGCGGCATTCGATCGCGGCTGGCTGCGCGGCTATGCCCTCGTCACCGAAACCCGCGATGTGGACCTGCCTGCCGGGCCAGCCACGGTGCGGTTTGAAGGGGTGGCGGCAGGCATGCTGGCGGAAACCGCGCTGGTCCGTGGGTTGCCGGCGGGGGTGGCCGAACAGAACCTCGACGCTGATCTGATCGGCGCCCGCAATCTCTATGCCCGCAGCTTTGGCCGCCCGGTGATTGTGCGCCATACCGATCCCCGCAGTGGCGCGGTGGTGGAAGAGCAGGCTGTGATCCGCTCCGGGCCTGATGGCGCTGCCGTGATCCAGACGCGCGATGGTTTCCGCAGCGCGCGCTGCGCCTGGCCCGATGAATATATCAGCTATGCCGATCTGCCCGCCGGGCTGGTGGCCAAGCCCACGCTGTCGGTGCAGACCAGGGCGCCTGCCGCAATGCATGGCCGGGTCACGCTCAGCTATCTCGCCTGGGGATTCGATTGGCGGGCGGATTATGTCCTGACCATGGCGCGCGACGGGCGCCACCTTGATCTGGCCGCCTGGATCACGCTGGCGAGCAGCGACGATACCGCGTTTGCCGGGGCCGCCGCAGCGGTGGTCGCTGGCAAGCCCGAAAAGCAGACGCGCGGGTGGGAAAATCGGTTTGGCGATGACCAATCGCTGTTGTTTACATGCGAGACGGCGCTGCCGCCACCTCCTCCGCCGCCACCTCCACCGATGGTGGAGTTCATGGCCCCCGCCCCGGTAGCAGCGAAGGAGTATATCGTCGTCACTGCCCAGCGCCGCGCCCCGGTCATGGCGCAGCAAGAGGCGCTGGGCGATCTCAAGCTCTATCGCCTGCCATTGCCGACCATGATCGCCCCGCGCGCGCAAAAGCAGATGGCCTTTGCCGATCGCCGCGCCGTCAAGGTGCAGCCATTCTACAAAGGCACGCTGCAACTGGACGAACACGAAGACCAGCCTCTGCGCCAGGCGCTACGGCTGAACAATCGCAAGGCGGCGGGGCTGGGCCTGGCCCTGCCGGCGGGCCACGTCGTGGTCCTCGAACCGCACGGCGCCACGACGCTGCCTGTGGGCGAGGGCCGTATCGACGACAAGGCCGTGGGCGAAGAGATCGACATCGAACTGGGCGAAGCCACCGCCGTGTACCTGGCCGAGGCCGATGGGCGCCAGCGCGATGACGCGCGTGCGCACGATCATATCGCCGCCGTCACCAACGGCCGCGATCAGCCGGTCATCGTGGAACTGGCCATCCCGCTGGGCGAGGGTCAGCGCCTGACTAGCCCATCGCACCCACTCACCCGCAAGAACGGCCAGCCGCTATGGCGCGTCACCGTTCCGGCCCACGGCATCGCCCGGCTTGCCTTCCGGGTGACCGACAGCGCGTGAACCCCATTGACCTTGCCCACCAAATCCCGCAAAGGCCGGCTTCCCCGCACGGGGGCGGTTAGCTCAGTTGGTAGAGCATCTCGTTTACACCGAGAGGGTCGGCGGTTCGAGCCCGTCACCGCCCACCAGGACCACGCTCCAGAGCGTCCCCCAGATATCGGCAATTACAGGCTGTTCCGTCGGGCGATGGCGCCTAGCACGGCAGCGCTCGGCTTGGCGGTGCGAGCGAAAGTGGCTGGGTCGACGCTGTGCAAGCCGAAGCGGTGGGCGTAGCCGAAACCCCATTCGAAATTGTCGAGCAGCGACCAGTGCATATAACCGCGGACCGGGACGCCATCGTCGATAGCGCGCTTGAGTTCGGCCAGCGCGGCGGGGATCAGCCATTGGCGCAGAGAATCGTCGGTGGTGTTGACGCCGTGCTCGGTCACATAGACCGGCAGCTTGGTTGCTTCCCAGGCATAGCGCACCGCGCCGGCCAGTGATCCCGCCCAGACCTCGGCGCCGGTGAAATTCTTGCGCGCGTCGGCCGGTGGGGGGACCACGCCACGGTCGTTCCAGACTTTGCGTTCGTAGTTCTGCACCCCGATAAAGTCGCAGGTCTGGGCGGCCAGGCGCAGCCATTCGCCATAGTAGCGTTCGCGCATGCGATCGCGCAGCGAATGGCGTCCGATCGCCTGGTCGTCGATGATGGCAAGGCTGACGCCGACCGGCAGGTCGGGCCGCACGCTCTTGATGGCGGCCACGCCGCGGCGATGGGCCTCCATCATGTGGGCGCGGTAGGTGGCCGGCTCTTCCACCCAGATCGCCACGCCGGGCGCATACTGCGCCACGCCCAACTGGCGGGCGGCGGCCTCCTGCATGGCCTTGTCGCCGGCAACCAGCTGGGCGGGCAGCAATTCGCCCAGCAAGCCGGCCAGGTTGGGCTCGTTCAAGGTCAAGGCCAGCTCGATGCCGGCGCCAAGATGGCGCACCGCCCGATCACAGAAGCGGGCAAACAGCGTGACCGATTCCGGGTTGCCCCAGCCGCCCTGCGCGGCGAACCAGCGCGGGGTGGTGAAATGATTGAAGGTCACGACCGGCTTGATCCCGCGTGCGCGGCACCCGGCGATCATCGCCTTATAGTGATCGAGCATGGCATTGGAGAAATGCCCTTTGTCAGGCTCGATCCGGGCCCACTCCAGGCTGAAGCGATAGGTGTTGAGGCCAAGGCCCTTTACCAGGTCGAGATCCACCGGCCACAGCTCCAGACTGTTGGCCGCGTCGCCCGAACGATCGGCGAACATGGTGTTGGGCAGATTCTCGATCACCCACAGGTCGGCATTGAGGTTGTTGCCTTCCACCTGGTGCGCGGCGGTCGAGGCGCCCCACAGGAAGCCGGATGGGAAAGCCGGGCTGAGCGGTGCGCCCTGCGCCGCCCGGACCAGCACCGGCGTGCCGGCGGCAGCGCCGAGTGCCATGGCCGAAGCGAGCAGGCTGCGACGATCGGTTTGCATCACTTGTCTCCTCGTGTGGCCAGCAGGCCTTGGGTGCGCATCCAGCGGAGCATCAGGTCCAGCCAGCCCTCTTCCGGCGATCCGGCCGCTGCGGCGGCAAAGCCATGGCCGCCTTTTGAGAAGAGGTGGAACTCGATCGATCGCCCCGCGGCACGATAGCTTTCCAGCAACGGCAGGCCCTGTTGCCGGGCAAGCAAAAAGTCATCGGCGGCGATCGCCACGAACATCGGTGGTGCATCGGCCGGGACCTGCATCGGCCCCATGTTGGGATAGATCGGCGCGGCGAAATCGGGCTTGTCGGCGCCGCCGTGCTCGATCACGCTGCGGGTGAGGAAGCCGCCTGCCGAAAAGCCCATGAAACCGACGCGCTTTGCGTCGATGCCGAGTTCGGCCGCATGCCCGCGCACATAGCGCAGTGCGGCCAGGCCATCGGCCAGCGCTGCTGGTGGCGTATCGGCAGGCGGTGCGAGAACGCTGGGCTGTCCTGCAATCATCTTGTCGAGTTCGGCGACGAACACTTTCTGGTCTGGCGGCGTCGGCAATGTCCGGTACTTGAGAACAAATGCCGTGACTCCGTGGCTGGCGAACCAGCGGGCGATCAGCCAGCCCTCCTTGTCCATTTCGAGCCCGAGGAACGCGCCGCCCGGGGCAATGATGACGGCCGCGCGCGTGCGTGGCTCTGCCGGGCGAAACAGGGTCAGCGTTGCCCGGGTGACATTGCGCACCGCCAGCCTGCCGCCGTCGCTCTTGTGCCAGACCTCGCGGTCGACGCGTTCCGCCGTGGGCAGCAGCACGGTGTCGGGTTGGGCTGGGGCCGCTACGACTTCGGTGGAAATCCCGGACTGCGCAAAAGCGGGGCCAGCAGGCAGGAGTGCTGCCACCGCCAGCAAAGCCGAGGTGGCCGCCACGCCACGCGCACGCCATTTCATGGCGGCGCGGCGCGCAGCCGGCAGAGGTACGATACCATAGCGCGATACGCTGAAGCGGAAGCCTGCCACGTCATCTCTCCATTCGCCGCCGGTCGCAGCCCGTTATCGAGCGGCGATCAGTAGGGTCGCATGGAGTGAGGGTCAACCCGATTCAATCACTGATTAACAGTGGTGACGCGCGTGGTCGCTTGCGTAAAATTGCCGATATTCCTTGCCCCGCAGCCTGCGCTTGGCGATGTTTGCTTTCCCAGCGCGGGCCTGTGGCACGTCCGTCAGGCTTCGGGCTCTTCCACGAACTCGATCAGGTTGCCGGCGCAATCGCGGATGAAACATCCTTTGCCAAAGCTTTCGCGCACGACAAAGGCGATGTCGGCGCCTTTCTGCTCCATCTCCGCCAGGAACGCGTCGAGGTCTGGCACCTGGAACGCCGCGTGCTTGTTGCCGTGGGTCTTCACATCGCGCGGTGGGTGGCGCCGGTCTTCGGGCAGGGGTGCCGCGCCTTCCACCTCGAAGATTTCAAAGCGCAGCGGGCCTTTGCGCACCATCGCGGTGTGGCTGCGCGCGGCTTCGATGTAGAAGCGCTTTTCGAGGGTGAAGCCCAGCACCCGCTGATACCAGGCGATCGCGGCATCCAGATCGGGCACTGAGACCCCGGCGTGGTGGAAGGCGAAGTCGGCCATCAGCGCGCTGCTGCTCTGGCTGCCATCATCCCATCTCCGCAAACGTCTGTGCGCACCAATCGGCGATGTAGTCGCGCATCCCCGTGCCGTTGTCCGCGCCGCAGTGCTCCACCTCGAAGTCAGCCTTGGTGAACACCCGCAGCGTGCGCTTCGGGCTGTTGACCGCCTGGTCATAGCTGCGCTGGGCGTTGAAGGCGGGAATCTGGCGGTCGTTTTCGCCATGGGTGACGAGGAATGGCACCCGGATCTTTTCCACCTGCCCGTCAAGGGTGATGCTGTCGGCATAGTTCAGGAAGGCATCCCGGTCGTCGATCCCGAACACCCACATGACGTGGTCCCAGTAGTGGGGCACCGGGTTCTCGCCCTCGTTGGCCACGCGCTCGCGCTGGCGCTGGCCCCACACGTGGTTTGCCCCCATGACCGCGCACAGGGCATAGCGCGGATCATTGGCGGCGATGCGCGGGGCGTGATAGCCGCCGAACGACAGCCCGAAAATGCCGATGCGATCGTGGATCACGTCGCTGCGTGTCAGCAGATAGTCCAGCGCCGGGCTGCCCCAGCGCTCCGCGTCATAGACCGCCGGCAGGCCCCGCTTGCGGATCGCCTCGCCGGTGCCGGGCTGGTCGACGAACAGGGTGTTCATCCCGCGCTCCAGGTTTACCGCGGCGTGGCCGGCCATGGCCACCTGTTCCTTCATCGAATCGAGCCCATTGACCGACACCAGCGTAGGCCGCGGCGTGCCCGAGCCATCGTGGTAGAACAGCGCGGTATAGCTTGATCCCTCGTAGGGAATCTCGACCTTTTCGACATGCTGCCCGCGCAGCCGGGCGCCCTTCAGATAGAGTTCGAGGCCCTTGTCATAGGCCGCCCAGCGCGGGGCATAGTCACGGCTCTGCAGTCGCTCTGCCCCCAGGTAATAGCCCGATGCCCGCAGATACTTGGTTCCGGCGGACAGCAGGAAGCCTTCCGCTTCGTCGGCTTGCGCATTGCGCGTCACCTGGTCTGCCACCGCGATCCAGCTGTCGAACAGTTGTGCCGATCCGGCATCGGCGCCGGCCTTGGCGGCCTCGCGCACCGGGCGGCATACCTCGTCCAGTTCGCCATGGTTGCCCCCGGCGATCAGCGCCAGGTTGATCCCCAGGTTCCAGATGTAGTTTCCGGGAAACGGCTCGAACATGTGCAAATTCCTTGTGAAAAATCAGTCTGCGGTCCAGCCGCCGTCGACCACGAGGCTGGTCCCGGTCATCAGCGCGCTGGCGTCGCCCGCCAGGAACAGCACCGCACCCATCAGGTCTTCCACCGTGCCCAGCCGCCCCAGCTTGATCTTGCCCAGCACGCTCGCCCTGAAGCTTTCGTCGGCAAAGAACGGGCGCGTCATCGGGGTTTCGATGAACGTGGGGGCGATGGTGTTGCTGCGGATGCCGTGGGGGGCAAGGTCCAGCGCAAAGGCCTTGTTCATGCCTTCCAGCGCCCACTTGCTCGCGCAGTAGAGGCTGCGGTTGGGCCCACCGACATGGCCCATCTGGCTGCCGATGTGGATCAGGCTGCCGCGCACGCCCTGGGCGATCATCGCCTGTACGCAGGCCTGCGCCACGAAGAACGCCGCCTTCACGTTGAGATCCATCACCGCATCGTAATCGGCTTCGCCCACTTGCCACATCGGCATGGGGCGATTGGTTCCGGCGTTGTTGACCAGCACGTGAAAGGCCGGGCGGCCGACGAAGAATGCCGCAACCGCCGCATGGTCGGCCACGTCGAGGACCACGGCCTCGGCAGCCCCACCGGCATCGCGGATGGCCGCTGCGGCTGCCGCGATCTCGTCGGCGCTGCGTGCCGCCAGCGTGACCGTCGCGCCTGCATCGGCAAGCGCGGCGGCCATCGCCAGGCCGATCCCGCGGCCCGCACCGGTAACCAGCGCGCGCCGCCCGTCCAGCCGGAACGATGGCGTGGTCGGCAACACCGGCCGCTCCGTCATGCCCGCGTCAGCTCGCTGGGGGCGGCTTGCCCGGCATAGGGCACGTTTCGCCCGCCATAACGGCGCACCCGCACGTTGGCCTGCTCGCCATGCCCGGCAAAGCCTTCCAGTGCGCACAGCCGGCTGCAATATTCGCCCACCAGTGCCGATGCCTCGTCGGTCAGCACCTTTTGGTAGGTGCAGGTCTTGAGGAACTTGCCCACCCACAGGCCGCCGGTATAGCGCGCGGCCTTGCGCGTCGGCAGGGTGTGGTTGGTGCCGATCACCTTGTCACCGAACGAAACGTTGGTGCGCGGGCCCAGGAACAGCGCGCCATAGTTGGTCATGTTGTTCAGGAAGTAATCGGGATCGGCGGTCATCACCTGCACATGTTCGCTGGCGATGTCGTCGGCGATGCGCACCATCTCCTCGTAACTTTCCGCCACGATCACTTCGCCGTAGGTTTCCCACGCCTTGCGTGCGTGGTCGGCGGTGGGCAGGATCTGCAGCAGCCGCTCGATCTCGACCATCGTCTCGCGCGCCAGCTTCTCTGAATTGGTCAGCAGCACGCCGGGGCTGTCGGGCCCGTGTTCGACCTGGCCCAGGATATCGGTGGCGGCCAGTTCGGCATCGCAGCCCACTTCGTCGGCGATGATCAGCGTCTCGGTCGGCCCGGCAAAGAGATCGATGCCAACGCGGCCGAACAGCTGGCGCTTGGCTTCGGCGACAAACGCATTGCCGGGGCCAACCAGGATATCGACCGGGTCGATGCTCTGCGTGCCGATGGCCATGGCGCCGATCGCCTGGATGCCGCCCAGCGCATAGATCGCGTCGGCCCCGGCCAGTGCCTGTGCTGCCACGATATGCCGCGCTGCCTTGCCCTGGAAAGGCGGGGCGCAGGTGACAACGCGCTTCACGCCGGCCACCTTGGCGGTGATCACCGACATGTGCGCCGAGGCAAGCAGCGGATACTTGCCGCCCGGAACATAGCAGCCGGCGGCGTTGATCGGCACGTTCTTGTGGCCCAGCACCACGCCGGGCATGGTTTCCACTTCCACGTCCTTCATGGACTCGCGCTGTACCTGGGCAAAGTTGCGCACCTGGGTCTGCGCAAACTCGATATCCTTGCGCTCCTGCGCGGTCAGGCTGTCCACCGCGGCGTCGATTTCGGCCTGGCTCAGGCGGTAATCGTCGCGGTCCCATCCGTCGAAGCGAATGCTCATCTCGCGCACGGCCGCGTCGCCACGGGCTTCGATCGCGGCGAGCGCCGCTTCCACCGTATCGCGCACCTTGCGGTCCGCGTCCGCCTTGGCTTCCGCCGTCGCACCGCGCTTGAGGTAAATCGCCACCAAACTCTCCATGTCGGCTTGTCTTTGCAGTGCCCTGCCAGCCGCCTTGGGGCCGAACCATCGCATAGTTTCGATGCGAAGCTATCGATGAGATGCCGTTGTGCGTGGCCCGCCTCCCGCATAGTCGTTGCGAAACGAGAACTTGGAGAGACACGATCGATGCGCCTTGCCACCTTGCAGGATGGAACGCCGGATGGACGGCTCGTGGTCGTATCGCCAGATGGCCGGTCCCACGCGCCCGCGCCGGTGGGCACCTTGCAAGCCGCGCTGGAACGGTGGACCGACGTTGCGCCGCAACTCGCGGCGATCACCACGTTTTCTGAGCCGCTCGACCCGGCGCAGGTGCTCGCCCCCCTGCCGCGCGCCTGGCAATGGCTCGATGGCTCGGCGTTCCAGTCCCATGGCGATCTGATGGATGCCGTGCTCGGCATTACGCCGATCAAGACCGGCGCGCCGCTGATGTACCAGGGCATGTCGGATCGCTTCTACGCCCCGATCAGCGAAGTGAAGTTCCCCGACGAGGCGCTCGGCATCGATTTCGAGGGCGAATTCGGCGTAATCGTCGATGCCGTGCCCATGGGCACATCTGCCGCAGAGGCGATGAACCACATCCGGCTTGTCGTGCAGGTCAACGATTGGTCGCTGCGCACGCTCGCCGGGCCAGAAATGAAGACCGGGTTCGGCTGGGTCCAGGCCAAGCCCCCGTGCGGCATGGCGCCTTATGCCGTCACGCCCGATGAACTGGGCGATGCCTGGCGCGACGGGCGCGTCTGCCTCGATCTTCGCGTGGACTGGAACGGCCAACGGTTTGGCGCGGCCAATGGCGAGCCGATGGGCCACGGCTTCCACGAACTCGTCGCCCATGCGGCGCGCACGCGCGATCTGGTGGCGGGCACGATCATCGGCTCGGGCACCGTGTCCAACCCCAACTTCCGCGAGATCGGTTCTTCCTGCATTGCCGAGCGGCGCGGCATCGAAATGCTCGATCTTGGCGAAGCCAAGACGGCATTCATGCGCTTTGGCGACAGCGTGCGCATGGAAGCAGTCGATGCGGCCGGCCGCGCGCCGTTCGGCGTGCTGAACCAGACCGTGGTCCGTGGCTGACGCCGCTCCCGCCGGCCCGGTCAAGCTGGTCATCCTGCCGCGCACGCGGCTGGGGCTTGGCCGCGCGGGGTTGCGCCGTCATCTCGAAACCGTGCACGGCCCGATGGTGGTGGCCGAGCCCGCGGTGTCGGGCGGTTTCACCGGCTATGTCCACCACTATGCGCAAGACCTTGCGGGCCTGCCGCTGCTCGATGATCGCGATGCGGTCACCGTGATCCGCTTTGCCGAACCCGCCGCCATGGCCGCGTCCAAGGCAAGCGAAGCCTATCGCCTGCGCGTTGGGCCCGATGAAGACAACTTCCGCGAACGGGATGGCTCGATCGCGCTTTTCGCTGCCGAACGCGTCGTGGCGCCCGGCGCTGATGATGCGCTGGCCAAGCTTCTGGTATTTCGTGCGGCGCGCGGCGTGGATATCGAGCGGTGGGCCTTGGCCCTGGCAGCGATCGCCGCGCGGGACGACGTCCACGGCGTGGTCACCAATCTGGCCCGGGTGGTCGAAGGCGATTTTCCGTTCACCCAGTTCGATGAAATCGGCCTTGCCGCCGGGGCCGATCCCACCGTGATTGCCGGCGTTCTTGCCGATCTGGCGGAGCCGGTGCTGGCCCCTGCGGCAACGCGCCACCTGCTGGTTGAACCCGTCCGTTTCATCTGATCAACTACGGAACATGCCCATGAACTCGCCAATCTCCGATTCCGGTCTTCCCCCTGTGCAGCGCGTTGTTACCGGCCATGATGCCAATGGCCGGGCGGTGTTCAAGTCAGAGGACGTGTCGCCCACCAAGCTGATCCCTTCGGGTGACGGCGCGTTCCTGCTGGTGTGGACCACGGCGACGGTGCCGGCCGACAACAATGACGAAACCGATGGTCGCCATCGTCCGGCGGGCCTCACGCTCAACGGCGGCTCGGTCATCCGCATCGTCGACATGCTGCCGGGCAAGGAAAGCCCGATGCACCGCACCAACTCGATCGACTATGGCATCGTGCTGGAGGGTGAGATCGAGCTGGAACTGGACGACGGCGCGAAGCGCACGATCGGGCAGGGCGGCATCATCGTCCAGCGCGGCACCAATCACCTGTGGCGCAACACCACCGACAAGCCCTGCCGCATTGCCTTCATCCTGATCGAGGCCCCGGCCTATCTCCACAATGGCCAGCCGCTGCCCGAAGACAAGCCGGACTGAGGCCATGTTCGATCTGTCGGGCAAGTGCGCGATCGTCACCGGCTCAACCCGGGGCATCGGCCTGGCGATCGCGCAGGCGCTGATCGCGCTAGGGGCGCAGGTCGTCATCTCCAGCGAAAGCGCGGCCGACACGGCCCGCGTTGCTGCCGATCTTGGCATGCCCGGCATGGCTTGCGATGTTACCGACGATGCCGCGCAGGCGGCGCTGGTCGATTTCGCGCTGGCCCGATGCGGGCGGCTCGACATTCTGGTGTGCAATGCCGGGATCACCGGCCGCCCCGGCGGCTTTGCCGATCTGGCCATGGATGATTACGCCCAGGTCATGGCGATCAACCTGCGCAGCCAGGTCGTGCTGTGCAACCTGGCGCTGCCGCATATTGCCGCAGCGCCGGGCGGCGCTGGTGCAGCGGTGCTGGTCGCCAGCCTTGCCGGCCTGCGCGGCAATGGGCGGATCAATGCCTATGCCCTGGCCAAAGCCGGGGTGGCGCAGCTGGCGCGCAACCTGGCGGTGGAATGGGGGCCGCGCGGTGTGCGCGTCAACGCCGTATCGCCTGGCTTTGTCGCCACCGAACTGTCGCAGCCCTTGCTCGACAACGCCGATTTCATGGCCCGCCGCATGGCCATGACGCCGCTGCGCCGCCCTGGTACCCCTGCCGAGATCGCGGGCGCGGTTGCCTTCCTTGCCAGCCCCGCTGCCGGGTTCGTCACCGGCCACAATCTCGTCGCCGATGGCGGCACCCTGATCAGCGACGGCAGCTGACACCGCGCGATCTGCCGGGAAAGGTCAGCCGCGCTGCTTCACCACGCGGTCGAGCCGGCGTCCACGCGGAAATCCGCCCCGGTAATATAGCCTGCCTCGTCCGAACACAGGAACGTCGCCGTCCAGGCGATATCCTCGGGCTGGCCGATGCGCTTGATCATCATCTTTTCCAGCGCAAACGCTTCGAACCCGGGATCTGACGCCATGTGCAGCGCGGTTTGCTGGGTCAGGATCAGGCCGGGCGAGATCGTGTTGGCGCGGATGCCGTGGGGCGCGCCTTCCATCGCCAACTGGCGCGTCATCGCCATGACGCCGCCCTTGCCCGCGCAGTGCGCCAGCGCCGGGGAGCCGTTGAGCGCCACGTGCGCATTGGCCGAGGCGAAATTGACGATCGCCGCGCGTCCGCTCGCCTTCAGCCAGGGCCAGGCCGCGTGCGTGCAGAGAAACACGATGTCGAGTTCGCCGCGCAGGGTATGCTGCCACTGCGCATAGGTCATCGTGTCGATCCAGTTGAACACAGCCATCGCCGCTGCCGGTACCAGCGCATCGATCCGTCCCGCCTCGCTGCCGATCGTCGTGATCGCCTGCTGCACCGCTGCCTCGTCCAGCAGGTCTATCGGCCAGGCCCGTACGGCCCCGCCGGTTTCCTCGGCCAGCGCGCCAATGCCTGCCGCATCGATATCCAGCGCGTGCACGGTTGCCCCTTGCGCCGCAAACATCCGCGCGATCCCGCGTCCAATGCCGGCGCCCGCGCCGGTCACCACGGCCACGCGCCCTGCCAACCGCTGCTGTCCGCGGGCCAGATCCGAAAAGGGCGTTTCGGCAAGGGTCATGGTCTTTTTCCTCTCCATCGCAGGTGTGGCCCTGCCGTTGTCCGATCCTAGCATCCCCTGTTCCGCGCATGGATTTCGCTTTTTGGATGCATTGCCATCGGTCCTGTCGCGCCTATCGACAAGACCGATCGATTGCGCCCTGCGCTATCAATTGGACGCGCTCTGCGCTGCCGGGAATGGTCTCGGGCTCATAAGCCAGGAAAGAGCATGCGCGTGGAGAGACAACAGCAAGCCGGTACGATGACGGGAATATCCCTGCTGTTGCCGATTACCCTCACGACCATGGCGGTGGTTCTGCTCGCGCCGGTCCTGCCGCGCCTCATGGCGGAATATGCCCATGTTCCGGGCCACGATTATCTCGTGCCCATGGTCCTGACCCTGCCGTCGCTGTGCGTCGCCTTGTTGTGCCCGGTCGCAGGGCTGCTGGGCGATCGCTTTGGCCGGCGTCGCCTGCTGCTGATGGCGTTCGTGCTTTATGCGGTGGTCGGCATGGCGCCGCTGGTCTTGACCAGCCTGTGGGCCATTCTCGCCTCGCGCGTGGCGGTCGGGATCGCCGAAGCGTTGATCTACGTGCTCTCGACCACCATGATCGGCGATTACTTTACCGGCCCGGCGCGCGATCGCTGGCTGGCCGGGCAAACCGCCTTTGCCTCGGTCTCTGCCTTGCTGTTCTTCAATCTGGGCGGCGTGCTCGGCGATTTCGGCTGGCGCACCTCGTTCTGGGTCTATGGCGCCGCGCTGGTCATGTTCGCCATGGTCTGGCGCTATACCTGGGATACCGAGCCCGCCGCCGCTACGCCCAAGGCATCTTCCGCGCCGGCGGCGGCGTCCAGCCCCTGGGGCCGCCTCGCGGTGATCGTGGCGATTACCATCTATGGCTCGGTGTTCTTTTACACCGTGCAGATCCAGGCTTCGTCGGGTCTGGTCCAACTCGGCCTTGTCAGCGCCGCGCGCATCGGCCTGTTCACCTCGCTCGCCAGCCTGGGCGTGCCGCTGGGCACCTTCGTCTACACGCGTATCGCGGGGCAGGGGCCGCTGCGCCTGCTCTGTGCTGAATTCGCGCTGATCGCCGCAGGCTTTGCCATCATGGGGCACAGCACGAGCGTGCCGATGTTCCTGGCGGGTTGCTTCGTCAACCAGGTCGGTGGGGGCATGCTGCTGCCCACGCTGCTGGTCTGGTCGATCAGCCTGCTGCCCTATGAGGTGCGCGCGCGGGGCACGGGCGTGTGGCAATCGTCCTTTGCCCTGGGCCAATGGCTCAGCCCACTGGTGGTGACGGCCCTGTCGCTGCACTGGGGTGGATTGATGCCGGCCTTTGCCGTGCTTGGCCACGCGGCCCTGGCCGGGCTGGGCGTTGCCGTGGCGGCGCTCGTGGTGTCACGCCGCGCCGCCACCTGACTTTTTACGCTTCGGCATCAGTAGGGCGCGTTCAGCCGGTGCAGCGCGCCTTCCAGCATCTTGGCGTGGATTTGCGGGTCACCGTTTGCCAGTTGCAACTGGCCCACGGCCACGCTGGTCTCGATCACGTCGCGGCAACGGTCAAAGCGCCGTTCCTGATAGGCGCGCAGCCCGCTGGCCACGTCCGGCGTCCGCGCCAGCTCTTCGGCCAGCACGATGCCACTTTCCACCGCCATCCCGGCGCCTGATGCCAGGTGCGGCGTGGTCGCGTGCACGGCATCGCCCACCAGCACGATCCGCCCGTTGAACCAGTCGCGCGGCTGCAGCACGGCGGCGAGCGGGCGATAGTTGATCCAGTCCTCGCGCGTCATCGTGTCGCGGATCCACCCGGCATTGCCGCCGAAGTCGCGCAGCAGCTCCTTGAGCGTGACGAACAGCTCTTCCTCGTCCATGTGCTGCTCGCGCTCCACATGCGGGGTAAGCATCCACAAATAGATCTTGTCGGGCGCGCAGGGGGTGATCCCCGCCGGATTGGCATGGCCCAGAAAGAACTCGCTGGCGTTGAGCCCCGGCGGCTTGGCGATCGAGATGCGCCAGCATCCCTGGCCGGTCGGCTGTGCCGGGCCCATGTGCGGAAAGGCGATGCTGCGCACGCCCGAAGCGACGCTGTCTGCCCCCACTACAAGGTCATAGCGGCCTTCCGTTCCGTTGGAAAAGCGCACGTCGACCCCATCGTCGCGGTTCTCCAGCGCGGACACGGTCAGGCCCAGCTGGACCGGGATCTGCAGTTCGGTAACCCGGCGCTGCATGATGTGGTGCAGGATCGGCCGCATGATCCCGCCGGTTGCGGGCAAGCCTTCCTCGATTACCGGCTCTTCCAGGTCGAGGATGTGGTGGCCGTCATAGCGGAACAGGCGCGTCTTGCTGGTGATGGCGCCCTGCTGTTTGATCTGTTCGAGCAGGCCTAGCTGGCGGTACGCGCGCAGGGTGGGGCCGGTGATGGTGATCCCGGCGCCATAGACCCGCCATTCCGGGTCGAGATCGATCAGGTCGACCTTCACTCCCCGCTCGGCCAGGCTGATCGCCGTTGCCATGCCGCCGATACCGCCGCCAACGACAAGCGCCGTTGCGATGCTGCTGATTGTCTCCCGGTTCATAGGGGGCATGACCTAACGAAGCGGACACACTGTACAAATCCGAACTGTGGATAGGGATCTATCGATTCAATCGGTAAGATATTTGCGGCGGGCCGGGCTAACCGCAAGATCAAGCAATTCAAGCGCCACATTTACGGGGAGGAAAAACCATGCGCACCCTTCTGCTCGCCACGAGCGCCCTGGCCATTGTCGCCACGCCGGCATTCGCGGCCGAAACGCCCGCCCAGGACCAGCCTGCAGCGGCCACGACCACGGCTACCGCCGCAGCTCCGGCGGACAATGGCGGGATCGGCGAAATCATCGTCACCGCCCAGCGCCGCGAGGAATCGCTGCAAAAGGCTGGGCTCGCGATCGATGCCGTCACCGGCAACGATCTGGCCCAGCGCGGCATCACCTCGTCGGCCGACATCACCAAGGCGGTGCCCTCGCTTTCGATCCCGCAGCCCGGCGGCAATATCGCCTCGATCTTCATTCGCGGCGTCGGCAACATCACCACCAGCAGCTACAACGATCCGGCGGTCACCCCCAGCTATGATGGCGTGGTGCTCGGCCGCGGCGGCGGCGTGTTCGGCGCGGCGTTCTATGACTTGCAGCGCGTGGAAGTGCTCAAGGGGCCGCAGGGCATCCTCTATGGTCGCAACGCGACCGGCGGCGCGGTCAACATCATTCCGGCCCATCCCGAAATCGGCCGCAATTCGATGGGCTTCAACATCTCTGCCGGCAATTACAATGCCGTCGATGCCGATGCCCACGTCAACCTGGCCACCAGCGCCAATTCCGCGTTGCGCGTAAGCGGAGCCTATTCCACCCACGATGGCTACAACCGCGATGGCACCGACGATGCCAAGCGCGGCTCGCTGCGCGCGCAGTTCCTGGTCGAGCCGAGCAGCGACCTGTCGGTGCGCATCGGCGCCGATTACACCCACCTGGGCGGCCGTGGCGCGGGCGGCAGCTATATCGGCGGGTATATTCCTGGCCCCACGGGCTATAGCTTCTTCCCCGCCAACCTGGATTCGAGCGAGGGTTTCAACACCCCTGCCGCCAACGCTTTCCGTGCGCAGAACATCGGCGCGCCGGCTTTCGGCTTCCTGAGCGCAATGAACCAGGATCAGCGGCAGGACAGCACCTATTGGGGCGTCAATGCCGAAATCAACTGGAAGACTGGCATCGGCAAGCTGACGGTGATCCCGGCCTATCGCGAAAGCAGCGACAATTCCTTCTTCTATGGTCCGGCTTTCAACGTGGCCCACACCGTCGAAAAGGTGAAGCAGACCAGCCTGGAAGCCCGCCTTTCCGGCAAGACCGGGATGCTCGACTATGTGCTGGGCGCCTACTACTTCAATGAAAAGATCAAGGCCAACGACGAGTATAACCAGGAATTCGTGCTGCCGATGGTGGATTATCGCCACAAGACCGACAGCTATGCCGCGTTTGGCCAGTTGACCGCCCACGTGTCCGACCGGTTCAGGCTGATCGGCGGCGCGCGCTATACCCACGACAAGAAGTCGATCGACGGGTTGATCAACAACTTTATCACGTTCTGCGGCGGCCCGCCCCCCGCGTTGATCACGCCGCCGGCCTCGTTCGGCGCTGGCTGCGCCACGCCGGGCAACATGCCCTATTACCCCAATTTCCTGAACACCGGCGACACGATCAACTGGCTCAAGTCGAACGGCTGGATCGCTGGCAACAGCACCAACCAGCCCGGCTACCAGGTATTTCCGCTGGTCAATGGCGTCGGCGCCATTCTCAAGACCTACAACCCCGTCGTCGATAGCAGGACCTATTCGCGCGTAACGTGGAAGGCCTCGGCCGAATTCGATGTCACGCCCACCAGCCTGCTCTACGCAACGGCGGAATCCGGTTATCGCGCCGGCGGCCTGCAGATGACCGAGAGCAAGACCTCGTACCTGCCCGAGTTCATCACCGCCTACACCATCGGATCAAAGAACCGGTTCTTCGACAATCACGTCCAGCTCAATCTCGAGGGCTTCCTGTGGAAGTACCGCGACCAGCAGATCACCTATTTCACCGTTGACACCAGCGGCACCCTGATCAGCTCGAACGAGAACGCCGGTCGTTCCACGATCAAGGGCTTCGACGCCGATCTCGTGGTCAAGCCCACCCGTGGCACCACGCTCAGCGCCAAGGTCCAGTATCTCGATACCAAGTACAACGACCTCCACCTCTATACCGCCTCGCCGCGTGACAACATCGGTTGCCCGTTCACCTATACCGGTGCCGTCGCTGGCGGTGCGCCGGTCAAGGACTTCAACTGCTCGGGCAATCCGCTGCTGTTCAGCCCGAAGTGGACGGTCAACCTCGGCGCCGAGCAGGTGGTGCCGCTCAACGCCGACGTCGAACTGGTGGCCAACGTCAACACTGCCTGGCGCGACAGCCAGTGGGGCGCTTTCGAATATCTCGATTTCGAGCGCATTCCCGCCTACTGGACGACCGACGCGTCGCTGACGGTGCGCGCCGCCAACGGAAGCCTGGCGCTTACCGGCTTTGTTCGCAACATCGAGAACAAGCGCCGCGACCTTGCGCCGCAGGCCTCGCCGCTCGGCATGGCCGTCGGGCACTTTTCCGCCCCGCGGACCTGGGGCCTGCGTCTTTCCGGCAATTTCTAAGGAGCGTTTCGCAATGCATATCGTGGTGACGGGCGCTGGCGGTTTTGTCGGTCGGGCATTGGTCGGCAGGCTGGTCGGCGCCGGCCACGAGGTTACCGGGCTCGATACCATGCCCGCCGATCTGCCCGCGCCGGCGCGGCTGATCGTGGGGGACATGGGCGATGCTGCCGTGCGGGGGGCGGCACTGGCGCAGGGGTGCGATGCGCTGGTCCACCTCGCCACGGTGCCCGGCGGCGCGGCAGAAGCCGATCCTGCGCTGTCGCGGCGCATCAACGTCGATGCGATGTATGACCTGCTGCTCGAGGCGGCCGCGCTCAATCCCGGCCTGCGCGTGGTCTATGCCAGTTCGATCGCGGTGTTCGGCGATCCGTTCCCGGCACAGGTGGACGATGGTACCCCGCTCAGCCCCAAGATGATCTACGGCGGGCACAAGGCGATGATGGAGCATGCCGTCGCGATGTTTTCCAACCGCGGCCTGATCGATGGCGTCACCGTTCGCCTGTCGGGCATTCTGGCCCGGCCCAAGGGACCGTCAGGCTTGAAATCGGCCTTCATTTCCAACCTGTTCCATGCGCTAAAGGCCGGCGAGCGCTTTGTCTGCCCGGTCTCGGCCGAGGGAACGATCTGGGCGCAATCGGTGACGCGCTGCGTCGACAACCTGGTCCATGCCCTCAACCTCGACAGTGGGCTGATGCCGAACACCCGCGCGGTGACGCTTCCGGCATTGCGCGTTGCCATGGGCGATCTGGCCGGGGAAATCGCCCGTCAGTGCGGGGTGGCGGCCGATCTGGTCAGTTACCAGCCCGATCCATCGCTCGAAGCAGCCTTTGCCGCGCAGCCCCCGCTGACCACGGCAGCGGCGGACCGCGCCGGTTTTGCACACGATGGCGATGCTGCTACACTCGTCTCCAACGCCCTCGCAATGATCTGAGGGGCGAGGGAGATGGCGATGCGCTACGGAAGGCTCGATCTCAACCTGCTCGTGGCGCTCGACGTGCTGTTGACCGAACGCAGCGTCAGCCTGGCGGCCGATCGGCTGTGCCTGTCGCAATCCGCCACCTCCAGCGCGCTGGGCCGCCTGCGCGAGTACTTCGAGGACGAACTGCTGGTGGTGAAGGGCAGGGCGATGATCCTCACTGCGCGGGCGGAAGAACTGATCGAGCCGGTGCGCGCCGTGCTCGAACAGATCCGCACCACTGTGGCGGTCGCGCCGCCCTTCGATCCTGCCACTGCCGACCGCACCATCCGCATGATGGCCTCGGACTATTCCACCGAAGTGCTGCTCACCCGCGTGCTGGCCGATCTCGAAAAGGATGCGCCGCATCTGCGTTTCGAGATCCAGCCGATGAACGATAGCCCGATCGAAGCCATCGAGCGCGGACACATCGACCTGTTGCTTACCATCGATATCGCGATCTCGGCCGATCATCCCAGCCAGGTCCTGTTCGAAGACGATTACGTCGTGGTGGGCGATGCCGCCAATCCGGCCATGGCGCAGCCGATGACACGTGACCTGTATCTCGAGCTGGGCCACGTCACGCCCCGTTTCGGCAAGTCGCGGGTTTCCGCGTTCGAGGATTGGTTCATGCGGCGCCAGAAGCAGCAGCGGCGGGTAGAGGTCATCGCCCCCTCGTTCCTGTCGTTGCCCGGCCTTATCCTCGGCACCAAGCGCATCGCCACCATGCACCGCCGCATGGCGGAAATCGTCGTCGGCGCGATGCCCCTGGTCATGCGCGAAGTTCCGTTCGACATCCCGCCGATCCGCGAAGCGATCCAGTGGAACATCGCCAACAACAACGACCGCGCCTTGCGCTGGGTGGTCGAACGCCTCCAGGCGGCCGCGGGTGCGAAGGCAGATGTGGCGGACAATGTCGTGCCACTGCCCAGCGCCGCCAAGATCGCTCTTGATGAAATCGAAGTGCAATACCGGATGAACCATCCCCAGCACTGATGCAGACTAACTGTCTGTGGCGTCGAACCTTTCGCGCGCCAGCCGGATATTGTCCGCGCGGGTGTTGATCCAGTCGATCAGGGCGCGCGCCTGGCCGTGGAGGTCGCGGCCCAGTGGCGTGAGGCGATAGCTCACTTTCGGCGGGACCGAGCCAGTAATTGTGCGCGCCACAAAGCCGTCACGCTCCAGCGTGCGCAGCTTCAGGGTCAGCACGCGCTGCGATATCGCCTGCTCGGCAGACAGCTGGCCCAGCGTTCGGCGCAGGTCGGCATGGCGCCATTCGCCCGTTTCCAAGACCAGCAGGATCAGCGTGGACCAGCGGTCGCCCAGCAAGCCCATCACTTCGCGCGCGGGGTCATCGCGATGCTTGCCATGCGCGGTCATCTCGGCGGCCAGCCGCGCGATGGCCTGGTGCAATGGCGCGCTGTCCAACTCGGCCTCCCCCGCCTGTCATGGGCACAAAAAAGTGCCGTCTTCCGCTTTGTCACCATCACCATAAAACGGCCTGACACAACCGAACAGGGAGAGAATGCGCATGACCGCAGATGCCATTGCCATGGACGGCAAGGTTGCCATCATCACCGGCGGGGCTGGCGGAATCGGCGAGGCGACTGCCCGCCTGCTGACCGCGCGCGGCGCCCGCGTGGCGCTGGCCGACATTGCCGTTGCGCGCGCCACTGCGCTCGCCGCGCAATTGCCCGGTGCCATCGCGGTGCCGCTCGACCTGGCCGACGAAGCATCGATCCAGGCGATGGTCGGGCAGGTTGTCGCCCACTTTGGCCGGCTCGATGTGCTGCACAACAATGCCGCGCTGCTGGGGCCCGAGGTGGCGCGCAACGATGGCGACGTGGAACGCATGGACACAGACTTGTGGGACCGCACCTATGCGGTCAACGTGCGCGGCACCATGATGGCCTGCCGCGCCGCGCTGCCCGCGCTGCGCGAAAGCCGCGGCTGCATCGTCAACACCGTCAGCAACCTGGCGCTGCAGGGCCATCTCATCCAGGCAGCCTATTCCAGCAGCAAGGCGGCCGTCATCCAGCTGACCCGCGCCATTGCTGCCAGCCATGGCCGCGCCGGCGTGCGCTGCAACGCGGTGGCGCCTGGCATGACAATGACGCCGGCGCTGCGCGAGGCGTTTCCCCCGGCCCTGCGCCAACTGGTAGAGGACGAAACCCTGCGCGATCGCCTTGGCGAGCCAGAGGATATTGCCGAGTCCGTGGCCTTCCTGGCCAGTGATGCTGCGCGCAACATTACCGGCCAGGTGCTGGTCTGCGATGGCGGCAGCGCATCGCATGTCCCCGGGCTTGCCGGGTTCCGCGCCTTTCTGGGGGAGGAGCCGGCATGAGCCAGCATGACATCGTCGTGATGGGGGCGGGGCACAACGGCCTCGTCGCCGCGGCCTACATGGCCAAGGCCGGCAAGAAGGTCCTCGTGCTCGAACGCAAGCCGCACTACGGGGGCGGCGTGTCCACGCGGGAATTGCTGCACCCCGGCTTCTGGCACGACGAACATTCCAACGTGCACATCATGATCCAGGGCAACCCCATGCTGCGCGAAGACGAGCTGGGTCTGCTCGCGAAGTTCGGGCTCGAATATATCTATCCCGATCTCGTCCACGTCTCGATCTGGGAAGACGGCACCGTGATCCGGTCCTACAAGGATCTCGATCGCACCTGCGAGGAACTCGCCCGCGTCGCCGGTGAAAAGGACGCCGAAGCCTATCGCCGCTTTGTCGGCATGAGCACCACGGCACTGCCCATGCTGATGAGCGGGATGTATGCCCCGCCGTTTCCGCTCGGCGCGTTCGTGGCGATGATGGATCAGTCGGACGAAGGCCGCTTCCTGCTCGATCTCATGCAGCGCAGCGCGCTCGATATCGTCGATCATTACTTTGATAGCGAATTGCTCAAGCTGCACATCGTGCGCATGGTCACCGAAAACCTGCAGATGCCCGATGAGCTCGGCACCGGCATGGGCGCTTTCGTCATGCCCGGCATCGTCCACAGCTTCGGCTGTTCGATGCCGAAAGGCGGCTCGGGCCAGCTCAGCCACGCCCTGGTGCGCGCCATCGAGCATTTTGGCGGCGAAGTGCGCTGCAACGCCGAGGTGCGTCGTGTGATCGTCTCGGGCGGCAGGGCCACCGGGCTCGAACTGCGCGACGGCGAATGCGTGATGGCCCGCGATGGCGTGATCGGCGCGATCCACCCGCATGTCCTGCGCACGTTCGTGGCAGAAGCGCCCGAGCCGGTCTTGCAGCGCGCCGAACGCGTTACCCAGTCCACCTTCTCGATCAACCTCACGCACCTGACGCTGAAGGAACGCCTGCAACTGCGCGTCGGCAATGATTGCAACGCGATGATGACCGAGTTGATGGACTTCTACACCGTGCGCGACATGCAGCTGGAATACGACAAGCTGCGCCGTGGCGAGGTGAGCGCGCGCCTGATCGCGGGCGGTGACAACACTATCTTCGATCCCAGCCGCGCGCCGGCCGGGGCCGGGGTGTTCTATGGCGTCAACTTCGCGCCGTATGACCTGCATCCCGGCGGCCCGCAATCGTGGGACACCTGCAAGGACGAGGTGGCCGACCGCGCGCTGGCGCAATACCGCAAGTTCTACGCCAACCTGAGCGATGACAACATCACCGGCCGCCTCGTGCGCTCGCCGCTCGACCACGAGCGTGACAGCCCCGCAAGCTTCGTGCGCGGGGATATCCACGGCTGCGCGCCGTTCTTCTACCAATCCGCCGGCCACCGCCCCACGCCTGACCTGGGCGCGCTGCGCGTGCCGGAAGTGGAGGGCCTCTACCTCGTCGGCCCGTTCATGCACCCCGGCGGCGGCGTGTTCGGGGCCGGGCGCGCCACGGCGATCCAGATGATGGATGACCTGGGAATGGACTACGACCGGATTTGCGGAAGGGCCGTGCAATGACCAACTTGCCGAACAAGGGCGCGGCCAAGGCGCGCGTCGCCCGGATTCTTGACGCCAACGACAAGGAACTCATGGCCATCCGCAAGATCGAGGCGGACGGCAACACCCTGGTGATCCGCGGCAAGATCTTCGGCGCGATGCCGATGGTTGCCCGGCTCACCCCGGCCGAAGCCCGCGCTGCGCTGCGCCTGCTCGATCTCAGGACGGTGCTGTTCCTGCTCACCCTGCTGTTCCGCCGCAACTGATCCATCCGTGCGGTGAATAGCTTGGTTGCCGAAACATCGGTTTCCGCGCCGCAGCTATCCACGGCATGAAGGCCAGTGACAGATTCTGCGGAGACCCCATGCCGATCGCATCCAGCCCCCTTTCGTCCACATCCGCCATCCTTGGCGTTGAAAGCGTCATCTTCGGCGTGGCCGATCTTGCCGAACACACCCGCTTCTGGGCAGATTTCGGCCTGCCGCTCGAAAGCACGGGCGAGCATGAAAGCGTTTTCCGCCTGCAATCGGGCAGCCGCGTGATCGTGGTGCGCCATGGCGATCCGCGCCTGCCTGTGCCCGATCCGTTTGCTGGTGACGGCATCAAGGAAACCGTCTGGGGTGTCGATACGGCTGAAAACCTTGAACGCATCGCTGCCAGCCTCGCGACCGAGGTTGCCGTGACCCGCGATGCCGATGGCACCGTGCATTGCGTCTGCCCCGATGGCCAGCCGATCGCGCTGCGTGTCTGGGCCAAGCGCGCCGTCGTGTCGGAAGCGAGCCCGGTCAATACGCCGTCGAGCTGGCCGCGCTTCAACCAGCACCGCATCTGGCGCAAGCGCGCCATTCCCAAGACGATCAACCACGTCGTCTTTTTCTCGCCCGACTATGTCGGCAGCTTCGAATTCTACGAACGCCACCTCGGCTTCCGCTATGTCGATCACTCCAAGGGCACCGGCATCTTCGCCCGCGCCGGCGGCACGTTCGAGCATCACTCGATCTTCTGGGTGAACTGCGACCTGCCGATCGCGCCGGACCATTTCAAGTTCATGCACATCGCCTTTGGCTGCGATGATATCGACGAGGTCATGCTCGGCGCCAATATCATGGACAACCGCGGCTGGAAGAACACCACGATGAACACCAGCGGCGGCATCTCGCGCCACCGCATCTCCTCGGCGATCTACTATTATTGCGAAATGCCTGGCCACGCCGGCGAGGCCGAATACCACGCCGATACCGATTATCTCGACGATGCCTGGGTGCCGCGCGCGTGGGACTTCAAGTTCGGCTCTCTGCTGTGGGCGGCCAATGCCCCGGCGATCTTCCGCGGCGACAACATCCCCTGGGACATGGCCTTCGACGCCGATCGCAAGAGCTTTGACGCCTATCGCCGCGCCAAGCCCGGCAAGCAGCCGATCGAGGGCGACCTGGCCAACCTGACGGCAGACGACGAACACGCGATCTGACGGTGCAGGCAGGCGGCCGCAATGCCGCCTGCCATTGCGGCGCGACATTTTGTCCTGATGACAATCGCGGGGCGGCCGCTTATGCCGCGTGTCGCATGATTGCCCTTCGCGCCTTTCTGTTTCGGCATTCCGCGCTGGCCCTGTGGCTGGTCGCGCTGTCGTTGGCGATGAAGGCGCTGGTTCCGGCTGGCTACATGCCCGGCAGCCAGACGCGCAGCTTTACCATCCAGCTCTGTTCCGAAGGGATCGACGGACGCCATGACCTGGTGCGCCAGGTGGTGGTGCCGGTGAAGGATGGCGCGGAAAAGGGCGGTGCCAGCCATGCCAAGGCGCAGGGCACCTGTCCCTATGGCGCGCTGGGCCATGCCCTGCTCGGCGGGGCCGATCCCGTGCTGCTGGCCGCGGCGCTGGCCTTCATTCTCGCCCTGGGCTTTGCCGCCACCCCCGTGCCTGCGCCGCGCCGGCGCGCGCATGCCTGGCCGCCACTGCGTGGCCCACCCCTGATCGCCTGATCCACACGTGCCGCCCGCGATCGGGCGCAATCATCAGGTTCAGGCCGGCCACTGGCGCCGGACGGGGGATAGTTTCATGCAGATTTCGTTGGGCGCGCTGCCGTGCGCGCTTGTCTTCGCCATGCCCGCGCAGGCCGCAGCGCCTGCGCCAAACGCCGCGCCAGGCCCGGTTGCCGGCAGCGATACCGTCGATACCGGCTTTTCGATTGGTGAACAGATCGTGGTGTCGGCGCGATCGATGGCCGCCTCATCGCGCAACGTGCTTACTTCGATCGATCGCATGGGCGGCGATGTCGCGCAGAATGCCAACGTCAACTATGCCTGGGAACTGGTCGGCCGCCTGCCGGGCGTGATGCTGACCAACTTCAACCAGGGCACCACCAGCGGCAAGTTCAGCTTTCGCGGCTTCAACGGCGAGGGAGAAATCAACGCGGTCAAGCTGTTGATCGATGGCGTGCCGGCCAACAGCAACGATGGCAACATGCCCTATATCGACAGCGTCTTTCCGCTCGATATCGCCGGGATCGAGGTGGTGCGCGGCACGTCCGATCCGCGCTATGGCCTGCACGCCATTGCCGGCAGCGCCAATATCCAGACGCGGATCGGCGGCAATTACCTGGAAGGCAAGGTTTCAGGCGGCAGCTTCGATACCTATGAGGCGCAGGCCGTGGCCGGGATCGAGCGCGGTGGCTTCAGCCAGAACTATCTGGCGGCCTGGCGGCAGGCCGGCGGGTGGCGCGATCATGGCGCCCTGACGCGGGGCAGCCTGGCGGGCAAGTGGTTCTTCCGCCCCAATGACACCCTGCGCGTGGGCGCGATCGCCCGCTGGTATCGCGGCACGGCCGATGAACCGGGCTATCTCACCCTGGAAAACGCCGGGGCCCATCCGCGCATGACCAATGCCTACAACCAGACCGATGGCGATACCCGCACCGTGGCCCAGGGCAGCATCCATCTCGACGCCACGTTCAGCGACAGCCTCGATCTTACGGCCAAGGCCTATGCCAACCGGCTGCGCGATGATCGCTATGTCAAATTCTCGGCCACCACGTCGCAGCAGCGGCGGGTGACGGACGAGGACCACTACGGGATCAGCGGCGCCTTGCACTGGCACACGCACGTGGCCGGCACGCCGGTCATGGCCGAGCTGGGCGGCGACATGCAGTGGCAGGACAATGTCTCGCGCCGCTACAATACGGTGGCGCGGGTGGTTTCGGCGCAAACGCGCGACCAGGCCTTCACGCTCAATGTCGGCGGGGTCTATGGGATGCTTACGCTCGCGCCGACGCGGTGGCTGACGATCAGCCCGGCCTGGCGGCTCGACTGGGTGGGCGGCACGTTTCACAACCGGCTGGCCGGCACCAGTGCGCCGATCAACGCCTATGGCACGATCAGCCAGCCCAAGCTGCAGGTGGCGATCACGCCGGTCGATCAGGTCACGCTCTATGGCAACTATGGCAAGAGCTTCCAGATCGGCACCGGATCGGGCGCATACCTGATCCCGCCGCGCACCACCAACCTGGCGCCCTCGATCAACGCCGGCTGGGAGGCGGGGATCAAGCTGCGCCCCATGGCCGGGGTGGAAACCCGCGTCGCGCTGTGGCTTCAGGATGCCAGTGGCGAGATCAAGCGCAAGCTCAACGATCCGCTGGGCGATAGCGAAAACGTCGGGGCGACCCGCCGGCGCGGGGTGGATGTGCAGGTCAACCTCAAGCCGGTCAACGGCGTGTCGGCCTGGGGCGCGCTGTCGTGGCAAACCTCGCGCATCCGCGTCGCCGATCCGGTCACGCCTGGCTATCTGGGGCACGAGATCGACCATGTGCCGCACTGGCTGTGGTCGGGCGGGGTGGATCTCACCCCGGCCGCGCGCTGGCGCCTGTCGCTCTGGGGCAATGGCCAGTCCAGCTATTGGCTGACTGCGGCCAACGATCCGGCGGTGGGCAAGTTCGGCCAATATGCCGTGTTCAATGCCGAGGTGGCCTTCCGCCCGATCGACAAGCTGGAACTGTCGCTCACGGGCAAGAACCTGCTGAACCGGCGCTATGAATATGTCTGGTACGATGCCAGCGTCACGGCAGCGCAAAGCCGCTCTCCCACCGCGCACAGCCCGGCCGAAGGGCTGGGGCTGACCGGCAGCGCGCGCGTGCGGTTCTGATCGTGGCCCGCCGCACCCTTTCGCCGCGCGCCTGGGTGCGGCGGCTTCACCTGTGGCTGGGGCTGTCGCTCGGCGCGCTGATGGTCCTGGCCGGGATCACCGGCGCGCTGCTGGTCTTCTATGTCGAGATCGACCGCGCGCTGCACCCGGCCGTGCAGGTGACAGGGCGCGCCGGCCCGGCCGATTGGGACCGCGCCGCCGCCACCCTGCACACTGCCTTTCCCGCCCGCACCGGGCCATGGCGGCTGGAACTGACCGCTGGCGCGGGCGCCATTCCAGCGCGCTACTACCACCCGGCGGAGCGTTCTGGCGCCGGCCATGCGCCGCTGCTGGCCTGGCTTTCGCCCGATGGCCGCCGCGTGCTGCGCGTCGAATTCTGGGGCGATGGTGGCATGACCTGGATCTATGACCTGCACTATTGCCTGCAACTGGGGCCGGTCGGGGGTACGATCTTTGGCTGGGCCGGGCTGGCACTGGCAGTGCTTTTGGCCAGCGGACTATGGGCATGGTGGCCGCGCGGCGGCTGGGCCAAGGCGCTGCGCATGAAACCGCGCGCCGCGCCGGTGCGCCGGCTCTATGACTGGCACAAGCTGGCGGGCCTGGCCGGTGCGCCGCTGCTCCTGCTGCTCACGCTTACCGGCGTCATGCTGGCCCTGCCGCAGGAAACCGGCCACCTGCTGCGGCCCGTGCTGGGCGGCGCGCAAGACGTGCCGGGCCAGATCGCCGATGGCGCCCCCGGCACGCCCGATATCGCCGTGTCCCGTGCGGTGGCCCTGGCCCAGGCGGTCTTGCCCGGCGCGCGGGCGGTCTGGATCGAATTGCCGGGGCAGGGGCAGGGCGCCTATCGCGTCCGCCTGGCCCAGGCGGCTGATCCGTCCCCGCGCTTTCCGCATAGCTGGGCCGTGATCGACCGGCATGGCGGCGCCGTGCTTGGCCTGGCCAATGTAGCGCAGGGCGGGCCGATGGACGTGCTGCTCAAGTGGCTGCACCCGTTGCACGACGGCTCTGCCGCCGGGCTGCCGTTGCGCATGCTGGTGGTCGCGGCCGGGCTGGTGCCGGCCGCGCTCTATGTCACCGGGCTGTGGCGCTGGTGGCTCAGGCGCCGCCCTGCGTTGCGGCCTTGATCAGGGCGGCGGCATCTGCCCCGGTCCAATCGAAGGCGCCCACCACGCGGCCCACTTCCTTGCCTTTCGCGTCATAGACCACGGTCGTGGGCAAGACGCCGGTGCCATAGTGGAACGACAGGTCGTTGTCGGGGTCGAGCAGCATCTGCACATGGGCCAGGCCATGCTCGGCCTTGAAGCCCTTGACCTTGTCGACCTGCCCGGTGGTATCCTGCGAGACGGTCAGCACGCGCAGGCCACCGGCAGCCAGCTTGTCCAGCGTGGGCATTTCCACCACGCAGGGGCCGCACCAGGTGGCCCACAGATTGATCAGCACGGGCTTGCCGGCCAGGTCTTTGGCGCTGATCTTGCCGCCTTCGGGCGTGGCCAAGGCAAAGGCCGGCATGGCCGATCCCTTGTGGCTGAGATCAACCTTGCCGGCAGCCGGCGCTGCCTCGCCACCGTCAGCAGAGGTGGCGGCGGCGCTGGACGGTTGCGCCGGCGGGTTTGCTTGCCTATCGCAGCCGCCAAGCGTGGCTGCGGCCAGCGCACCCAGAATCAACGGCAGATAGGGCGGACGAGCGGACATGAGTGGCAATTCGGGCTCCAACCAGATGTGGGGCGGGCGTTTCGCCGCCGGCCCTTCGGCCATCATGCGCGAGATTAACGCCTCGATCCCGTTCGACAAGGCGCTGTGGCGCCAGGATATCGCCGCGTCAAAGGCCCATGTGGACATGTTGGCCACCCAAGGCATCGTGGAAGCGCAGGATGCCGCGCTGATCGCCCAGGGGCTGGACCAGGTGGCGGGCGAATACGAAGCCAATGGCGTGCCCGAAGACTGGGACCTTGAAGACATCCACATGACCACCGAAAGCCGGCTGGCCGAACTGATCGGCCCGGCGGCGGGCCGCCTGCATACCGCGCGCAGCCGCAACGATCAGGTTGCCACCGATTTTCGCCTGTGGGTGCGCGATGCGATCGACCAGGTCGATTCGGGCCTGCTCGCCTTGCAGACCGCGCTGGTGGCGCGCGCCGGCGAGCATGCCGGCTCGATCATGCCCGGCTTCACCCATCTGCAGACCGCGCAGCCGGTAACGCTGGGCCACCACCTCATGGCCTATTACGAGATGATCGGCCGCGATCGCTCGCGCTTCGCCGATGCTCGCGCGCGCATGAACCGCTCGCCGCTGGGCGCGGCGGCGCTCGCCGGTACCGGCTTTCCGATCGACCGTTTCCGCACGGCGCAAGCGCTGGGTTTCGACGGGCCGACCGACAACAGCCTCGATTCTGTATCCGACCGCGATTTCGCCCTGGATTACCTGATGGCCGCCGCGCAGTGCTCGCTGCACCTCTCGCGCCTGGCCGAGGAATTCATCATCTGGGCCAGCCAGCCCTTTGGCTTCGTTGCCCTGCCCGACAGCCTGTCGACCGGCAGTTCGATCATGCCACAGAAGAAGAATCCCGATGCGGCCGAACTGGTGCGCGGCCATTCGGGCCGGATCGTCGGCTGCCTCACCGCACTGATGATCACCATGAAGGGGCTGCCGCTGGCCTATTCCAAGGACATGCAGGACGACAAGCCGCCGGTGTTCGAGGCAGCCAGCCTGCTGGCGCTGTCGATCGCGGCGATGACCGGCATGGTAGCCGAGGCGCGTTTCCGCACCGATCGCATGCGGGGAGCTGCCGAACTGGGCTATGCCACGGCGACGGACCTGGCCGACTGGCTGGTGCGTCAGGCCAATATTCCTTTCCGTGAGGCGCACCACATCACCGGCAGCGCGGTGAAACTGGCCGAAAGCCGGGGAATCGCCCTCGATCAGCTGCCGCTGGAGGATCTCAAGGCCATCGATGCGCGTATCGATGATCGCGTCTATGCCGCGCTTTCGGTCGAAGCATCGGTGGCGGCGCGTTGCAGCCATGGCGGAACCGCCCCGGCCGAGGTAAGGAAGCGTGTGGCCCAGGCGCGTGCAGCGCTTGGCCTGGAGGAGTAATCGCTTGATCCGCCCCACTGCCCCCAAAGCCGCTGGCATTGTGCTCGTTGGTCTTGCTGCCCTGGCCCTTGCCGGGTGCGGCAACAAACGCGAGCTGAAACCGGCGCCGGGGCACGGCCTGCCGCCCGCGCCCTATGGCCGGGAGCAGAGCCGCGGGGCGGACGCGCTGTTGAAAGCGCCGATCCAGGCCAAGCCCGATCGCAACGTGGAATTGCGCAGCCGCTCGCAAGAGCGCGAAGACGACCCGTTCGATCTGCCGCCCGAAGAATAACGCGTTTTCAACGATCATTCTCGAGAGTTTCGATGGACCACTTTCACCAGGTGAACGGCGTGCTGCACGCCGAAGATATTGCCCTGCCCATGCTGGCCGATGCCGTAGGCACGCCGCTCTATGTCTATTCGCGCGCCACGCTGACGCGCCACGCCCGCGTGTTCCGCGATGCGCTGGCGGTCCTGCCGCGCGTCAAGCTGGCCTTTGCCGTCAAGTCCAATCCCAACCTTGCCGTGCTCAAGGTCCTGGCCGCCGAAGGCTATGGCGCCGACGTGGTTTCGGGCGGTGAGATGGAGCGCGCCCTGGCAGCCGGCATGGCGGCCGAGGGCATCGTCTTTTCCGGGGTGGGCAAGACCCACGCCGAACTGGCCCGCGCGCTGGAGGCGGGCATCGGCCAGTTCAACCTGGAAAGCGAGGAAGAGGGCCTGGAACTGGCGGAAATCGCCGTCCGCCTGGGCAAGACCGCGGCCTGCGCGCTGCGCGTCAACCCGGATGTCGATGCCGGCACGCATGGCAAGATTTCCACCGGCAAGGCGGAAAACAAGTTCGGCGTGCCGTATGATCGCGCTGCGGCGATCTATGCCCGGCTGGCGACCACGCCGGGCCTGACCATGCGCGGCCTGGCGCTGCATATCGGCAGCCAGCTGTCGCGGCTCGATCCGCTGGAGGCAGCCTTTACCAAGATCGGCCAGCTGATGCAGGCGATCCGCGCGGCGGGCCATGCCGTGACGCACATCGATTTCGGCGGCGGCGTGGGCGTGCCCTACAAGGCCGGGGAAGTCTTTCCCCAGCCCGAAGACTATGCCGCGATGGTGGCCCGCGTAACGCAGGGCTGGGACATTACCGCGATGTTCGAACCCGGCCGCGTGATCACCGGCAACACCGGCGTGCTGATGACGCGGGTGGTGCGGGTGAAGGAAGGCGTCGGCGCCCCGTGGGTGGTCGTCGACGCGGCCATGAACGATCTGGCGCGCCCGGCGCTCTATGATGCCTGGCACGATTTCGCCGCGGTGGCGCCGAATGGCGAAACGATGGAGGCCAATATCGTTGGCCCGATCTGCGAATCGAGCGACACCTTTGCCATGGGCCGCACGATCGATGCCGTGGCGCGGGGCGATCTGGCCGTGTTCCGCACGGCTGGCGCCTATGGCGCGACGATGGCCAACACCTACAATTCGCGGCCCCTCGTGCCCGAAGTGATGGTGGATGGCACGAAGTGGGCGGTGGTGGCCGACCGGATCGAGCCAGCCACGATCCTGGCGGCCGAACGCGTGCCCGAATGGCTGGCCTGACGCCATGCCTGTGACCCGCTAAGCCGCTGTCATGAGCCTGCCCGCGCTGCCCCTGTTCCACCGTATCGCCGGCCAGCCGGTGATCGTGCTGGGCCATGGCGATGCGGCGCAGGCCAAGGCGCGGCTGGTGGAGCGTGCTGGCGGCCAGGTGGTGGATGATCTTGCCCACGGCATCGATATCGGCGCGCGGCTGGCGTTCATCGCCCATGACAGTGCCGATGCCTGCATGGCCGATGCCCTGCGCGCGCGGGGCGCCGGCTTGCTGGTCAATGTGGTGGATCGCCCGGCGCTGTGCGATTTCACCACGCCGTCGCTGATCGATCGCAGCCCGGTGGTGGTGGCTGTCGGCACGGCGGGTGCGTCGGCGGGGCTGGCCAAGCACGTGCGGCTGCGGCTGGAACGCGCGCTGCCCCAGGGGCTGGGCGCGCTGGCCAATGCGCTCTTTGCCGCGCGCGATGCCTTGCGCGCGCGCTTTCCCGATGGCGCCGATCGGCGCCGCGCGCTTGATGGCGCCCTGGCAGAGGGCGGCCCGCTCGATCCGATGGTGGAGCATGCACCCGCCGCGGTGGAGGAATGGCTGGCAGGTGCGGCCGAAGTAGCGGCAGCGCACCATGTCATCGTGCTGCGCTCGGACGATCCGGAAGACCTTACCCTGCGCGAGGCGCGCCTTCTGGGCATGGCCGATGCCGTGGTGGCCGATGCCGCCGTGCCGCTGGCTATCCTGGTGCGCGCACGCGCCGATGCGCAACGCCTGCCGCCCGGTGCAGCGTTGCCCTGTGGCCTGACCGTGGAACTGCGCCTGCCCGGCTAATCAGCCCTTGGGCGCTGCTAGGTGAAAGTTCATCCAGCAGCTGGCGATCGGTACGGCGCGGTCGCTCTGCCAGGCTTCCACCCGCACATTGGCCACGCGCCGCCCGGCGCGCACCACCTGGCCTATGGCGTAGACCGGCTGTGGCAGCCCGGCGCGCAGGTATTCGATCGAGATGTTGATCGGCTTCATCCGCTGGTTCACCCCGTTCCGCGCCAGATGGACAGAGAGGGCAGCAAACCCGGCCATTTCCAGCAGCCCGCCAATCGCGCCGCCGTGCAGAAATCCGGGGCGCCCTTCCGAATGGGCGCCAAACTGCATGGTGACGATCGGGCTGCCGTCTTCGTCCGCCGCCAGGGTCATGCCCATGGCCAGGGCAAAGGGCGGCAGGGTGAACAGGACGCTGCCATCGCGTTGGCCCTCGCTCATTCGCTGTCTCCCAGCACCATGAAGATGGCGGCAGCGTGGGCCAGCGGATCGGCCATATCCCCATCGTGGGCCAGCGCCCGCACGAATGCCAAGTCGCCGCGCAACTGATAGCATTCCGCCCGCGCGATCACGCTGCGCCCCGGTACGGCTGCCCGGACATAGTCGATGCGCAGGTCCAGCGTGACATGGGGGACGAAGCATCCCCGCCGCGTCCAGATCGCCATCGATGTGCAATTGTCGAACAGGCTGATGATCGGGCCAGAGGCCAGCACGCCATTGTTGCCCGCTCCCACCAGATCCTCGCGCCAGGGCAATTCGGCTTCGAACCAGTCGGGACCATGGTCGCCATAGCGCATGCCGAGAAAGCCGCCGTGGCCCAGCTTGCTCAGCAGTTCGCCCGCCACTGCCGGATCAAAGGGGCCCTGCTTGCGCCAGGTGAAAGGTTCGTGTTCTGCCATCGCTGTTCCTTGCCGCAATGTCGACCGGGGTTCAACCGATTGGTTAAATCACAGCACCCCGCCGGCCAGCGTGTCGATCGCGGCCTGCAGGATCAGCGCGGCGGCATGCGAATCGATGCGCTGGGCGCGCTTGGCCCGGCTGAAATCCTGCTCGATCATCGTGCGCTCGGCCGCCTGCGTCGACCAGCGCTCGTCCCACATCAGAATGGGCAGGCCCAGGTCTTCCAGGTTGCGCGCCATGGCGCGGGCTGATTGGCTGCGCGGACCGTTGCTGCCATCCATGTTGAGCGGCAGGCCGATGACCAGGCCCTTGACCCCGCGCTGCGCGATGATGTCAGCCAAGGCTGCCTTGTCCTGGGCAAACTTGCGGCGGATCACGGTCTGCCCGGCGGTGGCAAAGTGCCAGCCGGCATCGCACAGCGCCACGCCGATGGTCTTGGTGCCAGGGTCAAGCCCCATCAGCACCCCGCCCATCGGCAGGGCGGCGCGCAGGTCGGCGACATTTTGGGTGATCATTGAGTTCCTCCGTCCCGGGCCTGGTGCCACGCGGCGCTGCGACGCAGGGCATCGGCGCGCAGATTGGCCCAGAACAGCGGGATATCGTAGACATGGTAGGTGTTGCCCGGCAGCACGAACAGCCCGATGTGCGGCGGCGGCCCGATCAGCAATAGTCCGCGCGCATCGCACCGCGCCGGCACGAGGCCAGCCACCAGCGGCCCGGCGCGCTCTGTCTCACTGTCGTTTGCATCGGGCAGCAGCGTGCCGCGGTTGGCCTTGCGCGTGGCAACGCCGCCTTGCGTGCCGGTCAGCGGATTGACGCAGATGAGCGGGCCCTGGCCGGGCGCGTGATCCGGCCAGCGGTGATAGGCGCCGATCAGCAGGGTGGGATCGGCCGGTTCGGCAAAGCTGAGCCAGCCGACCAGGCATCCTGCCTGATCGGGCGTCGTGCACGGGGCAAAGCCGGTTTCCGCCGCAGCCGTTGCCGCCACGATGGGCCAGCCGATGGCATAGGCTGCCACCACGCGTCGCGCCACCGGGCGTCCCTGCACACTATCGTGCAGCAGGCGGGCCACGGCCCACGCGCCCTGGCTGTGGCCGGCGATGATGATCGGCGTCTGCGGGGGCAGGGCCGCCAGGAACGCGGCAAAGGCCGCGTGAATGTCTGCATAGGCCAGGTCCATCGCCCGCTGGCGATCGGCACCGTCGGTCAGGAAGGCACCCAACGCGGCCTGGCGATAGCGCGGCACCCATACTGGCCCTACCGCGTTGAACGCGCTGGCCGTGGCCGCCACCAGAATGTTGGCGCGCCGCTGCGAATCGATATCGGCCAGCGGCGCATTCCAGTGGTTGCGGCTGAGATAGGTGGTCGAATGCACGAAGAACACTGCCGTGTCCCCGCTGGGCGGGGCGGGCGTGCCCGGCGGCAGCCACTGTGCCGGGTCATTGGCCATGCCGGGCCGCGCCAGCCACATCGCAGGATCGGCATAGGCATTGGGCGCTGGCGGTGCGCCCGGCTCGAACGCGTGGATGGGCGCAAAGGCATAGCGCGAGATTTCTGCCGAGCACTGGCGCAACACGCCAAGGCACAGCAAGGCCAGCACCACGAACAGCGCGCCGGCCTGAACCACGCGCTTGATCACCATGGCATCATGTGGCCAGCGCGGGGGTTTCGCCCGGGGCAGTTTCGTCCCGCTCATCGTCGTTGCGCTCGGCCTGCCGTTCCAGGGCGATCTTGATCATCGCCACGATCGGATCGGCCAGCGCCAGGCCCAGGATGCCGAACAGCACGCCAAAGATCAGCTGCGCGCCCAGCACCATCGCCGGGGCAAGGTCGGCGGTCTTCTTGGCCACCATCGGCACGATGATGTTGCCATCCACCGTCTGCACCACGAGGTAGACGATAATGCAGTAGATCCCCATGTCGGTGCCGCCCGAAAAGCCCACCAGCACCATCAGCAGCCCCGAGAGCGGCGCGCCGATATTGGGCAGGAACACCAGCAGCCCGGTCAGAATGCCCAGCAACGCCGACATCGGCACGCCATAGACGGCCAGCAGCAGCCAGGTTGCCAGGCCTTCGGTAAACATGCCGATCATGCGCCCGAACAGCAGCATGCGCAGCGACTTGCCCATGCGTTGCAGCGTCACCTGGAAATGCGGGCGGCGATCGAGCGGGAACAGCCAGGCAAAGCCGCGCCGATAGATGTCCGGCTCCAGCACGAAATAGATGCCCAGGATCACGATCAGGAAAAACGTGGTGAACCCACCGAAAATTCCCCCCAGCGCCTGCGTGACGGGGCCGACGCCGCCGATCACCTGCTCGGCGATCTTGGAGACGTCAGCCTGGCCCACGTTGATGCCATGGCCGTGCAGCCAGGTCAGCGTGCGCTGGGCCTGGCCCTGGATGATATGCGGAAACTGCGCCGCCTGTGCCGCGATCTGGTTGCCGGCAAAATAGCCGAGCCATACCAGGAAACCGACCGCCGCCAGCAGCACCAGCGCGATCCGCAGCGCGCGCGGGCCGGGCAGAATCCGGCCGAGCAGGCGTTGCCCACCCTCGATCAGCGAGGCAAACACCACCCCGCCAAAGATCACCAGCAGCGGCTGTGCCAGGAATACCGCCAGCACGACAAGCGCAGCGATCCCGATCCACACAAAGGCCTTCTTGGCCTCCTGGCGAACCGTATGGTCAGTAATGTCGGTGGGGCCAGGCGCGTTCGCCTTGGTCGTGCCGCCGGGCGGCGGGTTGGCGGAGACAGAAATGGTGTCGGCAGAATCGGACATCGCGCGCAAGCTACCCCCGCAGCAAGAGTTCAGGAAGCCGGAACGAATTGTGGCAGCCCCTGTTCCGCGCGCAGGCTGGTTCCACCGCGGCCGTGGCGCAGCGCATGCCACCAGGTCGCCGGATTCCACGTTTCGCTGCCATCCAGGGAAACCGTCACAAACTCGGCCCGGCCACCCACGTCGGCCAGCGGCACTGGGCCACCCAGGCCCTTGAGCGCCAGCGGTTCGCGGCTGTCGGCGGAATGATCGCGGTTGTCGCCCATCAGGAAGACATGGCCGGCCGGCACCGTCACCTCGGCATAGTCATCGAGCGGCTGCTGCTCATGGTCGATGATGCGATAGGTCGCGCCATTGGGCAGCGTCTCGCGCAGGATCGGCAGCTCGCAGAATTGCCGGCCCATCGCATCGCGAAAGCGCAAGCCGGGAAAATCGGTGGGATCGCACGGTTCGTTGGCATCGACCGGCAGATCGAGCGGCGCTTCCACCACCTGCGGCACGGGGCGGCCATTGAGGATGATCTGGCCATGGACCACGGCAATGCGGTCACCTGGCAGGGCGACGACCCGCTTGATATAGTCCTCGTTGCTGCCGCGCGGCACCACGATCACGATATCGCCATACTGCGGCGTTGCCGGGAACAGCCGCACCGACGAGCGCGGCAGCACGTGGAACGATGGCGATACCCACGACCAGCCATAGGGATACTTGGAAACCACCAGCCGATCGCCCACCAGCAGGTTGGGCATCATCGACATCGACGGGATGTAGAACGGCTTGGCCAGCAGGCTGTGGAACACCAGGACAGCCAGCAGCATGCCAATCAGGCCGCGCAGTTCCGCCCACCAGTTGACGCGCGCGGGCCGGGCTTCGGCCTGTTCCGGCGGCAGGCCGGTAACGCCGTCGCTCATGCCGTTTCTCCTTCGCCCGAGTGGCCAAGGTCCAGCGCAATGGCCTCGATCACCACGAAGGCCTGAGCCCAGGGATGGTCATCGGTCATCGTCAGGTGCACCACCGCCTTGTGGCCGGGCGGGGTGATCGCGGCCAGCCGTGCCGCCGCGCCGCCGGTCAGCGCCAGGGTCGGCGCCCCCGAGGGTGCGTTGACCACGCCGATGTCCTTCATGAACACCCCAGCCTTGAAGCCGGTGCCCACCGCCTTGGAATAGGCTTCCTTGGCGGCGAAGCGCTTGGCCAGGGTGCCGGCGCGGGTATAGGGCCGGCGCGCTGCCTTGGCCTGCTCCACCGGGGTGAAAACCCGCTCGACAAAGCGATCGCCGAACCGCTCCAGCGATTGCTGGATGCGCTCGATATTGCACAAGTCGGAACCCAGGCCGATGATCATGCGGGGTCTTCCTTCCAGCCGCGTGGCGGGTTCAGCGCACTTCGTCCATCAGCGTGCGCATGCGCCGCACGGCCGCGTCCAGACCCACGAAGATCGCCTCGCCGATCAGGTAATGGCCGATGTTGAGTTCGGCCAGCTGCGGGATGGCGGCCACGGGCTGCACGTTGTCATAGGTCAGGCCATGGCCGGCATGGGGTTCGATGCCGTTCTTGGCGGCCAGCGCGGCCATGTCGGCCAGGCGCTTGAGCTCGACGGCGCGGGCCTCGCCCTCGGCATGGGCATATTCGCCGGTGTGCAGTTCCACCACCGGCGCGCCCAGCTTGATCGCCGCCTCGATCTGTCGCGCGTCCGGCGCGATGAACAGGCTGACGCGGATGCCGGCATCAGCCAGGCGCGACACGATCGGCGCCAGGCGGTTGTGCTGCCCGGCGGCATCGAGCCCGCCCTCGGTCGTGCGTTCCTCGCGGCGCTCGGGCACGATGCAGCAGGCATGGGGCTTGTGGCGCAGGGCAATCGCCAGCATTTCGTCGGTCGCGGCCATTTCCAGGTTCAGCGGCAGGTTGGTCGCCGCCTGGATGCGTGCCAGGTCCTCGTCGCGAATATGGCGGCGGTCCTCGCGCAGATGGGCCGTGATCCCGTCACCGCCCACGTCGGCCACGATCTGCGCGGCGCGAACCGGATCGGGATGGTCACCGCCGCGCGCATTGCGGATGGTGGCCACGTGATCGATGTTGACGCCCAGCCGCAGCCGGGCGGGCGTGAACAATTCGCTCACCGCCATATTCTCCTGTCTTACGGTTGTGCCCGGCTGCCGGGCTTGATCGCGGGCACAGCGGCCAGCGCGGGCGGCAGTTCATCGGGTGCATAGGTCGGGAAATTGAGGGAGACGAGCGGATAGAACGGCACGCCCAGGTCCACCGCGCCGGCCGACCTGTCGACCAGCGCCGCCTCGGCGATCACCACGCCGCCGGCTTCTTCCACGGCCTTGATCGCTTCGCGGCTGGACAGGCCAGTGGTGACGACGTCTTCGACCATCAGCACCTTTTCGCCCGGCGTCAGGGTAAACCCGCGGCGCAGTTCGAACGTGCCGGTTGGCCGTTCCACGAACACCGCTTCCACGCCCAGCGCGCGGCCCATTTCGTGGCCGATGATCACCCCGCCCATGGCCGGGGCCACCACCTTGGCGATCTGCTGGCGCAAATCGCGCGGCAGCTTGGCCGCGAGCGCACTGGCTAGGCGCGAGGCGCGCATCGGGTCCATCAGCACGCGCGCGCATTGCAGATAATGGGCGCTGTGGCGGCCCGAAGAGAGCAGGAAATGCCCTTCAAGCAAGGCCTGGCTGGCACGGAATTCGGAAAGGATGTCTTCTTCCTGCATGGCTCTGGTTCGCTGGTCCTGCCTGTTCGCCGTCTTGGCGTGCTGGGGTTTGCCATGTGCCATGGGCGCTGGCGCGGCACGGGGCAAGGGTTTTTCGCCCAGTGGCAGGCCTGCGGCGGGCGGGCTTGAACCAAGGGGCAATGCTTTCCTGTCGCCTTGGTGAACGTCTCAACTTGTGGCTCAGGACAAGGCCGCGTATAGCCGGGTGCAATCGAGGGAATTACAATCAGTGCACGCAGACCTCGAAACTGGCGTGTACGCGGGGAAGAGCGGAACAAGCGACGATGAGTCCAATCGAATTCGTCCGCCATGCGGGCACAGCGTTTCGGACCGCCGGTCATGTCCTGGCAGGCATTGCAGCAACAACCGCAGCCGCGGCGCCTTCGCTGGCGCTGGCTGCCGCCACTTATGTCCCGGCCAAGCCGGTGCCCGGCAAGGGGCAACCCGTTCCGGGTGGCTGGACCTTCCAGGACCAGTATTCGCCGATCGGCCAGGAAGCGCTGAAAATGCACGATTACCTGCTGATGCCGGTAATCACGGTCATTGTCCTGCTGGTCCTGTTCCTGCTCATCGCGGTGATGGCCAAGTTCAACCGCCGCGCCAACCCGGTGGCCTCCAAGACCAGCCACAACACCTTGATCGAGGTGATCTGGACCCTGGTTCCCGTACTGGTCCTGGTGGTGATCGCGGTCCCCTCGATTCGCCTGCTCGCCCACCAGTACGAGCCTGCGCCCAAGGGCGCGCTGACCGTCAAGGTCACCGGCTATCAGTGGTACTGGGGCTACACCTATCCCGACAATGGCGGGTTCGAGGTGATCTCCAACATGCTGCCGCCGGCCGAGGCCATCAAGCGCGGCGAGCCGCCGCAGCTTGCCGCCGACAACCGCATGGTCGTGCCGGCCGGGGTGCCGATTCGCCTGCAGACCACCGGGTCTGACGTGATCCACTCGTTCTCCGTGCCCTCGCTCTGGTTCAAGCTGGATGCCGTTCCGGGCCGGATCAACGAGAAGGTGATGATGATCAACAAGCCCGGCGTCTATTACGGCCAGTGCTCCGAACTGTGCGGCGCGCGCCACGGCTACATGCCGATCGTGGTCGAAGCCGTGACCAAGCCCCAGTTCGACGCCTGGATCAAGAGCCAGGGCGGTACGGTGGGCGGCGCAGCCGCTCCGGCCGCCTGAACGACAATCGGAAAGAGGATCGCCCGATATGGCCACCATTCCCGCCGATCATGAAAGTTTTGATGCGCACCACGACCATGCGCATGATCACGATCACAAGCCCAGCTTCTTTGCGCGCTGGTTCATGTCCACCAACCACAAGGACATCGGCACGCTCTACCTGATTTTCGCGGTCTTCGCCGGCGTTGTCGGCGGCGCGATCTCGGGCATCATGCGCGCCGAACTGGCGCATCCCGGCATCCAGTACCTCGGGTTCTGGACCAGGTTCGTCGGCGGTGATGGCGCCGATCTCAACCAGACGCTGCACATGTGGAACGTGCTGATCACGGCGCACGGCCTGATCATGGTGTTCTTCATGGTCATGCCGGCGCTGATCGGCGGGTTCGGCAACTGGTTCGTGCCGATCATGATCGGCGCGCCCGACATGGCCTTCCCGCGTATGAACAACATTTCGTTCTGGCTGACCTTCTCGGGCTTCTGCTCGCTGATGATCTCGCCGTTCATGCCCGGGGGCACTGGCCATGGCGCGGGCACCGGCTGGACGGTCTATGCACCGCTTTCCACATCGGGCTCGGTCGGTCCGGCGGTCGATTTCGCGATCTTCTCGCTGCACCTGGCCGGGGCTGGCTCGATTCTCGGGGCCGTGAACTTCATCACCACCATTTTCAACATGCGCGCGCCGGGCATGACCCTGCACAAGATGCCGCTGTTCGTGTGGTCGGTTCTCGTCACCGCGTTCCTGCTGCTGCTCGCCCTGCCGGTGCTGGCCGCAGCCATCACCATGCTGATCACCGACCGCAACTTCGGCACGACGTTCTTCGATCCGGCCGGCGGCGGTGACCCGATCCTCTACCAGCACCTGTTCTGGTTCTTCGGCCACCCCGAAGTCTATATCATGATCCTGCCGGGCTTCGGCATCATCAGCCAGATCATCTCGACCTTCTCGCGCAAGCCGGTGTTCGGCTATCTCGGCATGGCCTATGCCATGGTCGCCATCGGCTTGGTCGGGTTCATCGTGTGGGCCCACCACATGTACACCACCGGCCTCGACGTGAACACGAAGATGTATTTCACGGCCGCGACGATGGTCATCGCCGTGCCCACCGGGATCAAGATCTTCTCGTGGATCGCCACGATGTGGGGCGGGTCGATCGAGTTCAAGTCGCCCATGGTCTGGGCCATCGGCTTCATCTTC
>NZ_LJHO01000011.1:0-97660 GCF_001295765.1 Novosphingobium sp. AAP1
GATCCAATCGGATACAACGATGGCCCTAACTGGTATAACTACGTCGGTTCCGACCCCATTAATGGAAAAGATCCCAGCGGGTTGGTGGACATCGTCGTGAATGGAATCCAAGATAGCGGGAGTGGCGGTTCAACAGGCGGTTCAACAGGTGGGGGGGGTGGTTCTATTCCAGCAAATGATATCGATAAGGCAAATTCTTCAAGCTTTTATAAGCCTATCGTTGTCACTGCAATTAGGGGGAAGATCGCGGTTTCTGGTGGATTGATTTCGATATCAAGCCTTAGCCTTTTAGCTGATTTTGATGCTGTTAAGTCGTGGTGGGATCAGGCCAAAAAGATAGGCGGCTGCGCTGGTCGGGCAATATGGACCAACAAGACAGGTATTTTGTTGGATGGCGCTGGCTGGATCGCGAACGCGGTTGTACCGGAAGCCACGGTCGCATCCGCTGTTGTTGGCTCGACGCTGGGCGTGGTTGGCATTGCTGGCGCGGTCGTTGATAACAACGGCCCTGGCGATGCTATGGTGTCCGGTGGCCTTGCTTATGCTGGTAAGCAGGCGGCTATTGCCAACTCGTTCATGCGCGGGGCTGGTTCGGCGGCTGCGGGCCGGATAGGTATTTACGCTCTCACAGCGTCAACCATGTATGATGCCGCGAAGACCATGGTTGTTTTTCACGGCTGCTTGACTGGCCAGGGTGGCAAGTGACATGGCGGCGGATGATCGAAAAGCCACTAGGCTGGGCATACTTCTCGTCGCCATCGTGTTCATAGCCGTGGCTGTTATCAGTGATCTGGAGAAGGCTCTGGCTGCGAGTGTCACCTTCGGGGTCTTCATGGCGATTATACAGGCCAAGTGGGAAAGCCGAAATGATTGGCGCTTCTGGGCAGTGATTGCGATCTTCGCAGTCATTCACATTGTAGCGATCTCGGTCATCAGGTTCCCTGAGGTGCGGGCGGGCCTCGTGTCGCTCCCGTTCGCACTCGTGGACGGCTTCATCATGTGGGGCCTCATCAACTGGATCGAGCGCCGCTTCCCTCGGCCTGGCAGTCGATCAGAGCCATAGCGCGCGCCTTCCTCCCGTCTCACGGAGGGTTGCTGATGTGATCTTGTGGCGCGGGTGGTGATCCGCGCCTCAGGAAGCGGGTATGTGGTGAGTGAAACAATGGCCCGCAGGGTGTATGCTGATGCGAGCCGGCGGGCAGCGCGGAGGCGTGCCAGCCATGTTATTATTGACGACGAAAGTCGAAAAAACGGTGGTTTAAGGGTGATGCGCTGGCATGGTCTTTTGCACAAAATTGATGCAATACAGATTCTTGTCGGCTATGTGCGGACATGGACGGTGGAACAGGTGGCGGGCATGGCGGCGCAGGAGGCGTCGCACGCTGCAACGGGTTGCAAGAAGCTGTTCGTGTGTGACTGCTCCGGGGGCGGCAAAAAGGGCTTGCGCGTGGCGGCGGTCGATGATTCAAACTGCCCATAGCACCACCTGCGCTTCATGTCCTCACCGAGGCCGAGAAGAACAATCTGCTGCTTGCGCAGTGTGAGATGATCGAGCGGATGGCTGCGCGGATTTCGGAACTGGAAGCGCTGGCGGGCAAACCGCGCAAGACCTCGAAGAATTCGCATATCCCGCCCTCGAAGGACGATTTCGGCACAGGCGGTTCTTGTGGCGGCAGAAGCGGTAAATCCAAGGGTGGCAAGCGTCCCTCGCGCGAAGGCAAGCACCGACTGCTGGCCGAGGCGCCGGACTAGACTGAACGCGTGATGCCGGCCACCTGCTGTCATTGCGGAATCGATGTCTCCAGCCAGGCTCAGCGTTGCCGCCATCGCTATGACTATATCGGCCTGCCACCGATCTGGCCGATCGTAACCCGTGTCGAGCTATACGGCGGTCGCTGCCGGAGATGCGGCAAGCGGTATCGCGCCGATGCGCCGGCGGGATGGCTCCAGCTACGCCATTTGGGCCAGGCATCCGCTCGCTGCTGGCCTATCTGCACCACAGCCACCATGTCGGCTTCAAACGCCTGTCGCGGATTGCCCAAGAACTGTTCGGCCTCGTCTTTTCCGAAGGGACCATTGCCAACGCCTTTCGTCGCATGGGCGCCGGTATGGCGGCGGCGACCAAGGCGATCACCGATAAACTGCTGACGGCGCAGGTGATCGCATCCGACGAGACGACCATGCGCACCAATGGCATCACGCATTGGCAATGGGTCTTCCTCTCGGACAAGGCCGTCCTACACAAGATTTTCAAACACCGGGCGCGCTAGGTTGCCGAGGACGTGCTGGGCGGCCATCAGCCCGATGACTGGGCGTCTGGCCGCTACGCCGGGCAGCAGGAACTGGGCCGCGAACACCAAGTCTGCCTCGTCCATGCACTGCGTGACGTCCAATATGCCATCGACTTTGGCGACAAGACTTTTGCCGCCAAGGTCCGCAATCATCTGCGCTGGGCCATCCGGATCGGCAAGCGACGAGAAAGCCTGAAGGACACGACGCTGGCGAGTTACGCGGCCAAGGCCGACAATGTGCTGACCCGCTTGATGCGCGTTCCCATTACCCATCCGGCAGGAAAGGTTCTGCTCAAGCTGATCAAGGCCTGGCGGGGCAAATTCTTCGTCTTCCTCACCAACCGCCAGGTTCCGGCAACCAACAACATATCCGAGCGAGAGATCCGTCCCTCGGTTGTGTTCCGAAAGGTCACCAACGGCTTCCGATCAGACTGGGGCGCACAGATCCATGCCGGCTATCGTTCTGTCACCGGCACTGCCCGGCCGTCGGGTCAATCAGCCCTCAGCGCCATCCGCGATCTCGTCGAAGGCAAATTCGCCGTCGCGTGACCACGCCGCCATAAGCCAACACGGTGAGCAGTGACGTTCGTGGAGCAGGTGTCGCCGGTGGCGCGGCGCGATCAGTACGACGCGGCGCTGGACTGGGTGCGCGAGGGCGTTACGCTGGTGGTGACGTGGCTTGATCGCCTCGCGGATTCTGGACTTCGGCGGGAGCGAGGTGGAGGCGCGCAGCCCCACGGGGCCGGATGCTGCTGACGATGTTCGCGGCGGTGGCCGAGTTCGAGCGGGCGATCATGCTGGAGCGCCAGCGGGTGGGCGTGGCAAGAGCGCGGGCAGAGAGTAAATAAAAGGGCCGCGCCCCGAGCGCGCGGCGCAAGGCCGGGCACGTGCTGGCGCTCAGTGCGCCAGGGCTGGACGCATCGGCCATCGTGGCCCAGGTGGGGATCAGCCGGGCGTCGGTCTACTGGTTGCTGGCGGAAGCGCGCGCCGCAGGAGCGTGGCCGAACTGGTCGCGGCGGCGACGAATGCGCTGGAGGACATGCACCCAGTTGGCACGGCGGGCCAGGGCGAGGATGTGGCCCCGGAGGTTGCTCGCGCGCTGGTGGAGGGCCTGCGGGCCACAAAGTGGAAGCAAGAATTTTTGGCAAGGCCGAGCGCTCTGTGTGGCCAAAATCTTGCCCCGGGAGACTCCTTTTGCTGGGCAGATGTTGCTTTTCTTCAAGAGGCTGTCATCAATGGGGAAAATGGGGTCAAAAATGAAACGTCAGATCGAATACCTTTGCTTTGCGCTGTCTGTTTTCTTGATGCTGCTCGGGCAGCAGGCTCTGGCCGCCGTGCCGGGAGATCCACAGGGTTCGGGCGTGCTCATATCGGCGGTGAGTTGGTTGCAAGGCACTTTGATGGGCACGGTAGCCACAGTCGTTGCCGTGATCGCTATTGCAGCAGTGGGTTTCGGCATGCTGACCGGGCGCATTAATTGGCGTCGCGGCGCTGTCGTGGTGCTCGGCTGCTTCATTCTGTTCGGCGCTGCTAGCATCGTTGGGGGTATTCGGGCTGCAGCGACCGCAGGGCAGTATTGATCCGTCGTGTCAGGCAACCTCCGCCGTGACACGGTGTTTGTCGCGCTCACGCGGCCGCAGATGTTTGCCGGGGTGACTTATAGCTTCTTCGTCATAAACGGCATTCTGTGTGCCGAGCTTTTCCTGATTTTTCGGTCCGTTCTGGCATTGCTGGCTTGTGCCGCCGTCCATTTTGCAGGCATGGTGCTGTGCCGGCACGAGCCGCGCTTCCTCGACCTGTGGATCCTGCGTGTCAGCCGTTGTCCGCGCGTGCGCAATCATAAGCTGTGGCAATGCAACTCCTACCGCCCCTGACGGTCGATCCCAAAGTCATTGCGCGCGAAACATCGGTGGGCGTGCATCTGCCCTATGGGCGGCATGTCGATGATGTTACGATTGAGGCGCGTGATGGTCTGCTGATGCAGACGATCCGCCTGGGCGGCTTGCTGTTCGAGACGGCTGATACGCAGGACATCAACTATCGCGCTGAGATGCGCGACGCGATGCTGGGCGCGATCGGGTCATCGCGCTTTGCCGTTTATCACCATGTCATTCGCCGCAAGGTGCAGCCCGATCTGGATGCCCAGTTCGGCGACGCGTTTTCCCAGGACCTCCATGCGCGCTGGAGCAATCTGCTCGAAACTCGCGAGCTTTACGTCAACGAACTGTTCCTGACGATTGTCCGGCGCCCGGTGCGGGGGCGCCTAGGCATGTTCGAACGCCTGGGTGGCATGTTGCGGCGGCAGACGCAGGCAGGTGGCGCAAGCGCGCTGATCGCTGGCGAAATACGCCAACTCGATGCGGCGCGCGAGGCTCTGATGGCGGCGCTGTCCAGCTACAGCCCCAAATTGCTCCGGGTCTACGATACCCCCGATGGGTTCCGTTCCGAGCCACTGGAGTTCCTCTCCTGTCTGTACAACGGCGATCTGCGGCCCGTCGGTCTGCCGCAAGGCGATATCGGCCATTACTTGCCTTATCGGCGCGTGAGCTTTGGCCAGGATGCATTCGAACTGGGGCAGGCCGGGGGCCAGGCGAGGCTGTTCGGAGCAGTGGTCTCGATCAAGGACTACCCGGGGCAAAGCATGCCCGGCATGTTCGATGAACTTTATCGCCTGCCTTTCGACATGACCGTAAGCCAGTCCTTCGCCTTTGTCGATCGGCAGGAAACCCTCGGGCGGATGAACCTGGCCCTGCGGCGCATGCGCTCGACCGAGGATGAGGCGGTCAGCCTGCGCGAGGAATTGCGCGTGGCCAAGGACGAGGTCGCGGCCGGCCGGGCAACCTTCGGCGAGCATCATGCGACGATCGTTCTCTACGCCGAGAACCTGGCCACACTCGACAAGCAAGTGGCCGAAGTGCTCGCGGTGCTGGGCGATCTTGGCATCGTCGGCGTGCGCGAGGATATCGCGCTCGAGCCCACGTTCTGGGCACAGTTCCCCGGCAATTTCCGCTATATCGGCCGGCGCGCGCTGGTCTCGGCGCGCAACTATGCAGGCCTTGCCAGCCTGCACAATTTCCCCGTCGGCCAGGCCAAGGGCAACCATTGGGGCGATGCCGTCACGCTGTTCGAAACGACGGCCGCCGGGCCCTACTTCTTCAATTTCCACCAGAACGACCTGGGCAATTTCACGATCATCGGTCCCTCGGGTTCGGGCAAGACGGTGGTGCTCAATTTCCTGCTTGCCCAGGCGCGCAAGTTTGCCCCGCGCATCATCTTCTTCGACAAGGATCGCGGGGCCGAGCTGTTCATTCGCGCGATCGGTGGGCAGTATGATCAGTTGCGCGCAGGGTTGCCCTCAGGGCTCAATCCGCTGCAATTACCCGATACGCCGGTTAACCGGGCGTTCCTCACCGAATGGATCGCCCTGCTCGCTGGTGGGATCGATGCCGAGGAAGCCGAAGCGGTGCGCGCGGCGATCGACGCCAACTTTGCCCAGCCCGCCGAGTTCCGGCGCCTGCAATATCTCGTCGAGCTGTTCCGCGGCTATGCCCGGCCGCACGCTCGCGATCTGTGGTCCCGTTTGCGGCCCTGGTGGGGCGATGGCGAGCGCGCCTGGCTGTTCGACAATCCCGACGACCGCACCGATCTGGCGGCGGAAACAGTCGGTTTCGACATGACCGCGATCCTCGACGATCCGGTGCTGCGCACGCCGGCCTTGCTCTACTTCTTCCACCGCGTGGAAGAGCGGCTTGACGGATCGCCGGCAATCATCGTGGTCGACGAGGGCTGGAAAGCGCTCGACGATGAAGTCTTCGTGCGCCGCATCAAGGATTGGGAAAAGACCATCCGCAAGCGCAACGGCATCGTCGGCTTTGCCACGCAAAGCGCGCAGGACGCCCTGGAAAGCCGCATCGCCAGTGCGATCATCGAGCAGGCGGCGACGCAGATCTTCATGGTCAATCCCAAGGCGCGGGCCGAAGACTACATCGGCGGCTTTGGCCTGACCCAGCACGAGTTCGATCTGATCCGCGCCATGCCCGACAGCCAGCGCTGTTTCCTGATCAAGCACGGTAACGACAGTGTGGTGGCGCGGCTCGATCTCTCAGGGCAGAAGGATATCCTCACGATCCTGTCAGGGCGGGAAGCCAATGTGCGGCTGCTGGACGCCTTGCGCAGCGATCTGGGCGACAATCCGAAGGATTGGCTGGCGCCTTTGCTGGAAGGGGCGGCCTGAGCGATGGCTTGCCCTTCCGTCAACACCGGCCAGCAGTTCCTCTCCTCGATGCTGGCGCATGTGGATTGTCAGGCCACGACATTGGGGTCGATCGGGTTCCAGTCTCTGGCCCAACCGGGTGGCCTGGGGCAAACGGTCGTCACGACTTTGCTCACTTTGCTGATCGCGATTTTTGCGATCCGCTTGCTGGCGGGGCGTGGCGTGTCCGCCGGCGATCTGATCGGCACGTCGCTTAAGGTTGGCATTGCCCTTACGCTGGCGGCCAGTTGGCCGGCTTTCCGCATCGTGATCTACGATCTGGTGCTGCATGGCCCGGCCGAGCTGGCCGCCGGTCTGCATGTGGACAACCAGTTGCCGGGCATGGGGCAGGGCATGGCCATGCGGCTCCAGGCGGTCGACGATGGGATCATGGCGCTGACTACGCAAGGCACGGGGCGGGAAGTCTATGCCCCGGTCGCGGACGGTGGCACGACGTTCAAGGCCGTTGCCTTGGACGACCATCCCGCCCTGGGGTGGGCGAGAGTGGCCTTTCTGGTCGGCACCCTGGGGCCGCTGGTGGCCATTCGTCTGGTCGCCGGTCTGCTCCTCGCGCTGGCCCCGGTGATGGCTGGGGCCCTGCTGCTTGGCGCGACGCGCGGTCTCTTCGCGGGCTGGGCGCGCGGTCTGGTCCTATGCCTGATCGGGTCACTGGGGCTGACCGTGGTTTATGCAGCAGAACTTGCCGTGCTCGAGCCTTGGCTGGCCGGCGCGCTGCAATTGCGCGATGCTGGCTATGCGACGCCCGCAGCGCCGACGGAACTGCTGGTCATCACCCTGTCGTTCGCCATCGCGGCGCTGATACTGGTCAGCATCCTAGGACGCGTGGCGTTTCAGCGGGGATGGGCCGATGTGCAACCGGCCGTGGCGGGCGAAACACGATCGCATGTTTTGGGCTCGTCTATTTTCGGGCAACGAGACCGCTTGTCAGGACGCACTAGTGGGAACGATAGTCCTGGTCCCTTGATGGCAGAACGCGGCAACGTGGGCAGCAGCGGCGGCGCTGCGCCGCCGGCGCGCGTGCCGATCCTGGTCGAGCGGGAACGTACTGCCACAGGTTCTGGCACTGGAGAGCCGCAGTCCGTGCGTGCTGGTGAACCCGCACTTGGAGAAACGTACCGGCGCGCTACGCGCCGCGTCACGGCCGCAGGCCAGCGGCGAGATGGGAAACGATGAAGCCGGAACGCAAGAAGGACCTCGACGCCTACTATCGCGAGGCAGCGACTTGGGCCGAAGATCGCGATGCACGCGACCAGCGTTCGCGGCGTATCGCGTGGTGGGTGGCAGGTGGAGCCTCATTCGTCGCCATTGCAGAGGCCTTTGCCCTGGTCGCCCTGGCGCCGCTCAAGACTGTCGAGCCGTACACGCTACTGGTCGATCGCCAGACTGGCTATGTCGAAGCTCTCAAGCCGCTGGAGCGCCAATCGATCGCTCCCGATGCCGCACTGACACGATCTTTCCTGGTGCAATATGTGATCGCCCGCGAAAGCTTCGATCTGGGCAGTATCAAGGTGAACTACCGCAAGACTGCGCTGTGGTCTGCGCCCGAGGCGCGCGCCGCTTATATCGTCGCCACGCAGGCGACCAATCCAACCAGTCCTTTGGCGTCGCTGCCGCGCACCGCACAGATCGAAGTGCAGGTGAAGAGCGTGTCTTCGCTCGGGCCGGCTACATCGCTGGTGCGCTTCCGCACGCATCGTGCCGATCTTGCGGCTTCTGCGGCGGCAGATCAGGACTGGGCGGCGGTGATCAGCTATCGCTATTCGGGTGATCCGATGACGGTGCAGGATCGCCTGATCAATCCGCTCGGCTTCCAGGTCACGCGCTATCGGCGCGATGCCGAGAACATTCCCGATACGGAGCCTGCCTCGCTCAGGGTGCCTGCACCAACGGTAGTTCCGAATGTGCCCGCTGCCCTGCCCACACCCGGCGTGGCGACCTCAGCGCCGCCGCCTGTCATTCCGATGGCAAAGGCCGGCGCTTCGGCGAAAAAACTATGAGCGTGCGCGGCGCACTATGCCTGCTGACCCTGGCGCTGGCAGCGCCCATGGACGCCTATGCGCAAGCCCGCGCCTGGCCTGTGCCGAGTGCGGGCGATTCCCGGATACAGACGGCTATCTGGCATCGCGACGAGATGGTCCATGTGCGAGTGGGCTCGGCCACGCCACTGACCATGCAATTCGGGCAAGACGAGCATATCACCAATGTAACCATGGCTGATGCCCGGCCTTGGGCGGTAACAGTTGCGCGCGATGCCGGCAGCCTCACCGTGCGGTTTCTGCCAAACGCGGTCATGACCAGCATGATCGTGCGGACCGATCGCAGGACCTATCTGCTCGAGTTGGAGCCCAATGAAGCGTTTGCAGCGATCATTCTGCGCTTTTCCGTCGTTGCGAACGCATCACCGCCGCCTGTTCAATCGCAGGGACAATTCGCCCCGCAAGCCCAGTTCCTTCCACAATTGCGGGCAGCGAGCGCCCAAGTGGCCGCACAGCGCTATCGCGTGACGGGTGATAGGGCGCTTCAGCCCGATTCCATCTCGGACGATGGTCAGCGTACCTACATTCGCTGGTCGGAAGACAAGGCCTTGCCTGCCGTCTTCGCCGTAGATGAAACCGGTCGCGAAATGACCATCGACGGGTTTATGCGCGATGGTGCCTACACCATCGATCGGGTCTGGCCAGAGTTGGTCTTTCGGATAGACCGGCATAAGTCGGTGGCCGTGCGGCTGGCTACACCCAAGCCCAAGGCTGGGGAGAATGCCAATGGCCACTGATGACATCAGGCCGCAGGTCGCGGTGCGGACCGGCAATCTCGGCATCTGGGCATTCGGCGGAGCGGCGCTGATTGGTGGCGCCATGCTGTTCATGACGCTCGACGCGCATCGCCAGGCACTGAACGCGCCAGCAACCCGCGCTTCCCCGCAGGACATGGCAGTGCCCGGAACTGCGGTTCCCGATCTTCAGGTGCCCTATGCCGAGCCACAGTCTGTGCCGCTCGTGGCGATGCCTCCAGCGACGGCGGTGCCCATCGGGACAGCGCAACCAACAACGCTTCCCACCTCGCCATCGGTCGTGGCGGCAGCGCCTTCACGCCCGCGATGGGATAACGCGCCGCTAACCCCGCCGATTGCATCTGGCTCCGGCGGTTCATCAGTCACGGGCCCGACCACTGTGTTCGATGCCCCGCCGCCGTCCAGCGCACCCCCGGCTCCATCCGCACCGGCGGAAGGCGCAAGCCCGACCAGTGGTCCCGAGCGCGTCAAGGCCACTCGCCTGCTCAACCCGGCCACTACCGTCACGCAAGGCTCGGTGATCCAATGCGTGCTCGAAACGGCCTTGGACACGACCAAGCCGGGCCTTGCCCGCGCCATCGTCTCGCGCGACGTGCGGGGCTTCGATGGTTCTCAAGTGCTGGTGCCGCGTGGCAGCCGCCTCATCGGCGAATATCAGTCCGATGTCGCCAGCGGACAAAGCCGCGCCTTGATCCGGTGGACACGGCTGATCCGACCCGATGGCGTCACGATCGCGCTGCAATCTCCCTCGGCCGACACCCTCGGTCGCGCCGGGGTCAAAGGCAAGGTCAACAGCCACTTCCTGGAACGCTACGGTGGGGCGATCCTTCAGTCGGCGCTCAACGTGGGCATGAACGTCGCCACCAGCAAGTTGGCGGACGGTACTTATATCGTCGGCTGGCCAGGCGTAACCACGCCAACCACAGGCTCGACCGGCGGGTCGAACGTGCGGAGCACTGTGACAGTCAAGCAGGGGGCGAGCGTTTCCGTCTTCGTCGCCCGCGATCTGGATTTTTCGTCGATTGACGAGAGGCCGTGACATGCATGCGCGCGTTGGGCACTATCTTACCGCGTCGCTGGCACCTCTGGGACCGTTCCTCAATCAGAGCGACGTGACCGACATCTATGTCAATCGTGCCGGCGAAGTCTGGACCGAAAGTCTGGGCGCCAGGATCGAACGGCACCAAGTGGCGGATCTCGACGAGGCGGCGTTGCTGCGTATGGCACGGCAGGTAGCGGCCTGGTCTAATCAAGGCATCAGCCGTGAGCATCCATTGCTGGCCGCGAGCCTGCCTGATGGTTCGCGTATTCAGGTCGTGATGCCGCCGGCAACGCGAACTGGCGTGGCTTTAGCCATCCGTCGCCACGTCATTCAAAACCTGTCGCTGGACGATTATCCCATGATCGATGGCCCTACGCCACGTCATTCAGAACAAGCGGCCGCGTGCGACAAAGCGCACGAAGTTTGCCGTGACCACGCAGCGCAATTGCGCCAAGCCGTGAGAGCGCGGAGAAACATTCTCATCTCAGGCGGTACGTCGACGGGCAAGACGACATTTCTCAATGCACTGATGCGGGAAATCGATAACAAGGAGCGCTTGATCGCCATCGAAGACACCCCGGAGATCGGCCTGGACCAGCCCAACAGCCTGGGTTTGCTAGCAGCCCGCAACGAATTGCGCGAAGCTGCCGTGAGCACGAACGATCTGCTCAACGCCGCTTTGCGGATGCGTCCCGATCGCATCATCGTTGGCGAACTGCGCGGCAGCGAGGCCTACACATTCCTGCGCACCGTCAACACCGGCCATCCCGGTTCGATGAGCACAATCCATGCTGACAGCCCGGAAGGGGCCATCAAGCAACTCGCGCTCCTAATTCTACAAACAGGAGCGCGATTGAGCTGGGAGAACATCGTCCATTACGTGCAATCGACCGTCGACGTGATCGTGCAACTCGAGCGCGTGGCGGGGAAGCGGCAAATCTCCGCCATTTGGAGCAATCGGCCATGAACGCTGGAACAACGTCACTGTTTGAACCGTCCCACACTCAAGCTATTGGCGCCATGGCGGATTGGCTGCGGGCAGGGTTATCTGGCAGCTTGGCAACGGCGCTGGGTGTTGTAGCGATAAGTTTGGTCGGACTGTCTCTGTTTCAGGGACGGTTGCGCTTGCAGCGCGCAGCTTTGGTTGTTGTGGGAATATTCCTGTTGCTGGGCGCACCGATGATCAGCGCTGGCATCATCGGAAATCTGCATCCGGCGTTGCCTGCCAGCACAGATACAACGTTCGTACCTCCGCCTGCGATTTCTCAAAACAGACCTGCATTGTCTCCTAATGGATTCGATCCCTACGCTGGCGCATCTGTGCCAATGAAATAATTTTGGCATATAGGTTAAATTGAGAAAAAAGTTCAATTAAAATTTTTTCTTTCCTGACAATCTGCAATTTTTCAAAATAAAAGGAGTTAAGAATGAAGAAATTTACTACTGCTTTGGTAGTTTTAATTAATTGTTATATCATTGATAATGCAAGTGCGGCACAAAATATGTCGTATGTCTATGACTCGAAAGGTAGTTTGATATATTCAGAAAATCAAGGTAATTCTGGTGGAAATCAAAAGGCTTATAGTTACGATCAAGCTGAAAATAGAAATGTCATAACTGTAGTTGATACGAGTGGCGCAAGCTTACTAGTTTATAGATTTTATCAAGGTCCTTCGCATTTCTATACAAATTATTATCCAGAGGGTGCCAATGTTGGGTTCAAATTTGAAGGATATGGTTTCCTTGTTTATAAGTTATCTGCATCTGGAATGCATCCACTATACCGTTGCTACAACGCATCAAATCAGGTTCGCTTAATTTCCGTTCAGCAGAACTGTGAAGGTTTGAGTAATGAGGGGGCTTTTGGGTATGCGGCTGACAACTCCTCTTCAGGATTGGTTCCGCTATATCGATTTCACAATTCTAGTGCCACAGATTTTCTGACTACCGAAACATATGATGAGGGTGTAAATGCGGGTTACGTGTACGAAGGAATTTTAGGTTACGTTCCCCAGTAAGAATGTTCTGAATATATTTTATTGCTAATTTTATTATGGCTAGGGTTCAGACTCATTCGACGAAGTTGAGCAGATTGGGCCGAGCTTTCGAACTGCTCAAGGGAGCTAAAGTGTCGGTTCATGCTGATCCGCAAATTTGAACCTAATGACGCCGATGCGCTTGCGACCTTGTTTCACGCGACCGTGCATCAGGTCGGCATTCGAGACTATTCCTCCGAGCAAGTGGCGGCTTGGAGTCCTTCGAAGCCAGCCGTTGACCGATATCTGAGGCAGGCTGAAGGCATGACAATCTTGGTCGCGGTTGATGATCACGGTGTGATTGCCGGATATGGCATCTTGGAACCAAGCGGCCATATCGATCATCTCTATTGCCGACCGGATGTGGTTGGCACCGGCGTGGGGTCAGCGATCTTCACGGCCATGGAGGAGACCGCGCGCAAAGCGGGCATATCCTGTCTGTTTACTGAGGCGAGCGAAGCAGCACGACGACTCTTCGAACGGCGTGGCTTCAAGTTGGATGCGCGGAACGATTTCACGATCAACGGCGTGGCGATCCACAACTACCGTATGTCCAAGTCGATCGCATAGGGTTTGCGCGCATTTAAAGCCAGAAGGCCACGGCGGCGGCCAAGCATACGGCTGACAAAAAGTTGCGGGCGAGCTTGTCGTAGCGGGTAGCGATGCGGCGGAAGTCCTTAAGGCGGCAAAACATGGCCTCGATGCGCAAGCGGTCTTTGTAGCGGCGTTCGTCGTATTGGATCGGACGCTTGCGGTTGCGCCGCCTGACCTGCCCCCCGCTGGCTCCCTCGATCTGATGTAGAGTCTGCCCCAACGAAGGAGCAGACGAATGAGGAAGAGCGTAAGCGCCGTTTAGACCCCACCTTGCGCAGATTTTTGGGTGTTGCAGTTGGGTATGGATGGATGACGCAACGCCAACGAGCACACTGGACACGGATGCTGGAGCGGCTCTGAAGCCGGTCCGGCGTCTTGAAGTTTTGAAGGGGATGACCGGCCGGCGCCGGACCTGGACGCTGGAAGAGAAGCTGGCGCTGGTTGCGGAGATGGAGCGCAGTGGCAACATTGCCGCGTTTTCGCGGGAGCGCGATGTCAGCACGTCGCTCCTCTACACATGGCGGCGCGAATTGCGTTATGCGGTTGAGGCCCGCCAGTTGCCGCCGCACCCGGATCCCATGTTCGTACCGGTTCTGGAAAAGGCGCCGGCACCAGCGTACACGTCAGCCGATGGGATGGTAGAGATCGAGATTGCCGGCGCCCTCGTCCGGATCGGGCAGGCCGTGCGAACTGATCTGGCCGTGGCTGTCATACATGCGCTGCGGGGTGCCAAGGCTGAAGACCGCCCATGATCGGGATTGGGCCTGGCGCGCGCGTGATGGTGGCAACGCGTCCGGTAGACTTCCGCAAGGGACCCGACGCTTTGGCCGCGCTGGTGGGCGCTGAATATGGCGGCGATCCTTTTTCTGGTGTGATCTACGTGTTCCGGGCCAAGCGGTCAGACCGGGTCAAACTGGTCTGGTGGGACGGCACCGGGCTGTGCCTGATGGCCAAGAAGCTGGAGTCCGGCGGCTTCAAGTGGCCGGCGATCCAGGACGGCGTGATGCGGCTGACTTCCGCACAATTGGGGGCTTTGCTCGAAGGTCTGGATTGGCGCCGGGTGCACGGTGGACGCAAGCCCATCGCCCCGCAGATTGCCGGTTGACGCAGGGTTCTTCCGCTGATTCACTGCCTGCATGTTGGTGGAAGCAGATCTGCCCGAAGACATCGAAGCACTCCGCGCGTTCGCGCTCGAGCAGTCCCGCAAGCTGACCGACGTGATGGTCGCCAAGGTCGAGGCCGATGCGGAGATCGAGCGGCTCCAGTCGATCATCGACGCGTTCATGCGCCACCGGTTCGGGCGCAAGTCTGAGCAGCTCGATCCCGACCAACTCGAGTTCGGCCTCGAAGATGTCGAGACCGCACTCGGCCAGGCGCGCGCCGCGCGCGAGGCGGCTATCGTCAAGGCTGGAGGCGCGCGGCCGCGCAAGGCCAACCGCGGTGCGTTACCCGCACATCTCGAGCGGATCGAACAGGTTGTCGATGTTGAAGCGAAGGCCTGTCCTTGCTGTGGTGGTGCGCTCCACCAGATCGGCGAGGACGTGGCCGAGCGTCTCGATGTCGTGCCGGCCAGCTTCCGCGTACTGGTCACACGGCGCCCGCGCTATGGTTGCCGCTCCTGCGAGGGCGCAGCCGTGCAAGCACCGGCGCCAGCGCGGATCGTTGAGGGTGGCATTCCCACCGAAGCGCTGATCGCGCATGTGCTGGTCACCAAGTATGCCGATCATGTCCCGCTTTACCGGCAGGCCCAGATCTACGCGCGGCAAGGCGTCCAGCTCGACCGCTCGACCTTGGCTGATTGGGTTGGCCGGGCGGCGTGGTATCTGCGACCCTTGCGAGATCGCATTCTCGAAGAGCTGCGACGATCCCAGCGTCTGTTTGCCGACGAGACCACCGCCCCCGTACTTGATCCCGGACGCGGACGAACGAAGACAGGGCAGCTCTGGGCCTATGCCCGCGACGACCGGCCATGGGGCGGCGATGATCCACCACTGGTGGCTTACGTCTACGCGCCTGACCGCAAGAGCGAGCGCGCCCAGTCGCACCTGGGGAGCTATTCCGGCATCCTGCAGGTCGATGGCTACAGCGGTTATCCCGCGCTGGCCAAGCGTGGCCAGCAGCTCAGCCTGGCGTTCTGCTGGTCGCACGTTCGGCGCAAATTCTACGAACTGGCCGAGAACTCCCCGGTCGCGGCAGAGGTGCTGCGCCGCATCGCCATGCTCTATGCCATCGAAGACCAGGTTCGCGGCACGTCGGCAGAACAGCGCCGCGCCATGCGCGCCGAACAGGCCCGCGCCATCGTCGATGACCTGCACCTCTATCTCGAGGCGAGGCTCCGCCAGATTAGCGCCAAGAGCAAGCTCGCCGACGCTATCCGCTACGCCTTGACCCGTTGGACTGGGCTGTCGCTATTCCTCGACGATGGCCGCGTCGAGCTGGATTCCAACACCGTAGAGCGATCAATCCGGCCCTTAGCCCTCAATCGCAAAAACGCGCTCTTCGCTGGCTCGGATGAGGGCGGCGACAACTGGGCGGTGATCGCCACGCTCATAGAGAATTGCAAGATCTCGGGCGTGAACCCCCACACTTGGTTGGCAGAGACCCTCGCCAAACTCGCCAACGGACATCCAGCCAACGCCGTCGGAGAGCTCATGCCCTGGACCGCCGTGGCCTGAGCACATCGCTTACGGAAGAGCCGTTTCACCGAGGAACAGATAATCGGGATGATCAAGGAGCAGGAGGCGGGCCTGCCAACGGTTGAGGTTTGCCGCAAGCACGGCCTCAGCCCGGCAACGTTCTACAAGCTGAAGGCGAAGTACGGCGGGCTGGAAGTGTCCGATGCCCGGCGTCTGCGGCAGCTTGAGGACGAGAACGGCAAGCTCAAGCGGCTTCTGGCCGAGAGCGTGCTGGACAACGCGATCCTGAAAGACCTTTTGGGAAAAGGCTGACGACGCCAGGCCAGCGACGGGACGCAGCACTCGGCGTGATGCGGGATTACCAGGTCTCGCAGCGCCGAGCCTGCGTGCTGATCGGCGTCGATCCGAAAACGGTCCGGCGAGAACGTCCGCCTGATCATGCTGTGATCCGCGAGGCGATGCGCGAGATCGCCGGCCTGCGTCGGCGGTTCGGCTATCGCCGTGTCGGCGTCATGCTGGAGCGCAAGGGGCACATCATGAACCACAAGAAGCTCTACCGGCTGTATCGAGAGGAGGGTCTGTCGGTGCGCCGTCGGCGCGGGCGCAAGCGTGCTCGTGGCAGCCGGACGCCGATGCCCGTGCCGCTGCGGCCGAACGACCGCTGGTCGATGGACTTCGTGGCCGACACGTTCGGCGCTTCCCGTCGGCTGCGCATCCTGGCGATCAACGATGACGCCTGCCGCGAGAACCTTTGCCTGGTGGGCGACACCAGCATCTCGGGCGTCAGGGTGGCACGCGAACTCGACACACTGGTGCGGCTCTATGGCAAACCCGCTTGCATCGTCAGCGATAACGGGACCGAGTTCACCAGCCGGGCGATCCCGAAGTGGGCCAGCGAAAACCGGGTCGAGTGGCACTACATCGATCCCGGCAAGCCGCAGCAGAATGCGTTCATTGAATCGTTCAATGGGTCGCTGCGCGACGAGTTCCTGAACGAGGAACTGTTCGACAGCCTGGCTGACGCTCGGCGCAAGCTGGCCGTCTGGCGCTACGACTACAACAACGTCCGGCCGCACTCATCCTTGGGGAACCGGACACCGGCACAAGCGCGTCGGGCGTTCCTGCATGATGGAAGCGTCACACCCGACGCGCTTGTGCCGGTGGAGCAGCACGAATATCAAACCGGCAGACTCTCGTTATGACCGCGGGACCAGCGGGGGGCAGGTCACGGGCGATGCGGTGGCAGGGCAGGTTGTCGAAACGGCACATCATGAAGATCTCGCGGGTGAGTTCAGGTATGGCGACGAGCGCGGCTTCCATGCGGGCGAGCTGGGCGGGGTCGGCCGGACAGGATGGGATCGGCCGGGGTGGCTTGCGCCAGCGCGCCCGCGGGCGTAGCGGCCTCACGCGCGCCCACGATGCCGCCTCCTCCCACGGATCGACTTGGGCAATGCCACTGGCGAACGCATAAGCGTAGATGTTGCGGAACAGAGGCTGTCCTGCGGCAATGCTTATCCGCCAGCAGTTCGTCGTGCATCTCGGGCGCCTCATCGATCCAGTCGGTAGTGGGGGTACAATTTGGGGTATCGCCCGGAAAATAGACAACATTGTTTTGGAAAATCAATAACATGTAGATTTTTGTGTGACTGGCTAAATCCTGCCCCCGCAACCATCTCTCAATCATGCCGAACCGCCTCAGGTCAGCCCGAGGCGGATTTTTTGTGCCGTTTTTCCGTAGCTTATCTCCGAGTCGCGAAGTCTCAAGGTAAGCGACGTTCTCAGGCCACGGCGATCCAGGGCATGAGTTCGCCGACGGCGTTGACTGGATGACCGCTGGCGAGCTTGGGGAGGGTCTGGGCCAACCAAGTGTGTGGGTTCACGCCCGAGATTTTGCAGTTCTCGATAAGCGTAGCGATCACCGCCCAATTGTCGCCGCCCTCATCCGAACCGGCGAAGAGCACGTCCTTGCGATTCAGGGCCAAGGGCCGGATTGATCGCTCGACGGTGTTGGAATCCAGCTCGACGCGGCTATCGTCGAGGAACAGCGACAGCCCGGTCCAACGGGTCAAGGCGTGGCGGATAGCGTCGGCGAGCTTGCTCTTGGCGCTGACCTGGCGGAGCCTTGCCTCGAGATAGAGGTGCAGGTCATCGACAATGACGCGGGCCTGTTCAGCGCGCATAGCGCGGCGATGTTCTGCCCAGGTGCCCCGGACCTGGTCTGCGATGGCATAGAGCATGGCGATGCGGCGCAGCACCTCTGCCGCGACCGGGGAGTTCTCGGCCAGTTCGTAGAATTTGCGCCGAACGTGCGACCAGCAGAACGCCAGGCTGAGCTGCTGGCCACGCTTGGCCAGCGCGGGATAACCGCTGTAGCCATCGGCCTGCAGGATACCGCAATAGTTCCCCAGGTGCGACTGGGCGCGCTCACTCTTGCGATCGGGCGCGTAGACGTAGGCCACCAGTGGTGGATCATCGCCGCCCCATGGCCGGTCGTCGCGGGCATAGGCCCAGAGCTGCCCTGTCTTCGTCCACCCGCGTCCGGGATCGAGTACGGGGGCGGTGGTCTCATCCGCAAACAGACGTTGGGATCGTCGCAGCTCTTCGATAACCTGCCGTTGGTTCACCGTTATCGCTGCGGGTAGAAATGCCTGGTTCTGGGACAGGTACGAACCCGCTGGCGCGGGAGTGGCGCATGTTTTGAGGCCTGGCCAGTGATCGGCTGTCTGGGTCTAAGTTGAGGTCTGGCCCGAGTAGGCAGACGATTCCGGCTCCTTTCAACCAAGGAGTCGTACCATGACCAATGTTCTGTCTGATGCCCCAGCCAGTTCCCTGCGTCAGCGCATGATTGAAGACATGAACATGCGCCGGTTCACGCGGAAGACCCAGTTCGATTACGTGCGGCATGTCGCGAGGTTCGCCACATATCTTGGGCGTCCCCCCGATACTGCGACGGTAGAAGAGCTGCGGCAATTCCAGGTCGAACAGCGCGAGGCGGGCATAGGGATCCCGACCATGAACAGCATCGTTTCTGCGCTGCGTTTCTTTTTTACGCACACGATTGATCGTCCCGATCTGTCCCGCAAGCTTTATACGGTCAAGAACCCTCGCGCATTGCCTGTTGTCCTCAGCCGCGACGAGGTCGTGCTTCTCCTCGGCGCAACCAACTGCCTGAAGCACAAGGCTGCACTGTCCGTTGCCTATGGCGCTGGCTTGCGCGCCGCCGAAGTGACGATGCTGAAGGTCCGCGATGTCGACAGCAAGCGCATGCTCCTGCGCGTGGAGCGCGGTAAAGGCGGGCGCTATCGCAATGCGCTCCTGCCCGCTGACCTTCTTGCCCTTTTGCGCGAGTGGTGGACGGTGGGCCGCAAGCAAGGCGTCATGCACGCCGATGGCTGGCTGTTCCCGGGCATGCACTATCTCAAGCCGCTTAGTACCAGGCAGCTCCATCGGATCGTTGTTGATGCTGCCGAGGCTGCGGGTATCAAAAAGCGTGTCGGCCCACACACTCTGCGGCACAGCTTCGCCACGCATCTGCTTGAAGACGGTGTCGATATTCGGATCATCCAGGCGCTGCTCGGGCACGCGAACCTCGAGACAACCGCTTTCTACACCACGGTCGCAACTCGGACGGTGCGCGCGGTCATCAGTCCGCTGGACAAGTTGACGACGCTGCTCGAGGCGCAGGCGGCACCTCCCGGCTGAGCCGGTGCGCACCTCGCTCGAGGTCGCTGATATCTTCCGAAGCGCTTGGCCCGCCTATCGCACAGCCCATGCCGGGCATCTCAGCCTCGGTCAGCTCAAGGTCATGACGGCCATCGAGAACTGCCGCACCGGTGCACTGGGCGGTCACGTCGAAGCCTGCGATGATTGCGGGCACTGGCGGATCGCCTACAACTCGTGCCGCAACCGGCACTGTCCCAAGTGCCAGGGCGCTGCCGCGCGCACATGGCTGGCCGCGCGCGAGGCCGATCTGTTGCCGGTCGGCTACTTTCACGTGGTGTTCACGGTGCCTGCCGAGATTGCCGACATCGCCTGGCAGAACAAGGCGGTGGTCTATGATCTGTTGTTTCGCGCGGCTGCGGACACCATGCTGACCATCGCAGCCGATCCCAAACATCTGGGCGCGCGGATCGGGATCACCGCCGTGCTGCACACGTGGGGATCGGCACTGGCCCACCATCCGCATGTTCACATGATCGTGCCTGGCGGCGGCATCGCCCCGGATGGTACGCGCTGGATCTCGTCGCGCCCCACGTTCCTGCTGCCGGTGCGCGTGCTGGGCGCCTTGTTCCGCCGCCTGTTCCTCACGCGTCTCTTGGCGCTGTTCGATGCCGGCAAGCTGTCCTTCTTCAGCACCTTGGCGGGCCTCACCACACGCAAGGCCTTCCTGCGGCATCTATCGCCAATCGGGAAGAAGCGCTGGGTGGTCTATGCCAAGCGGCCCTTTGCCGGACCACAGGCCGTGCTGGCCTATCTCTCGCGCTACACGCACCGCGTTGCCATCTCGAACCGGCGCCTCATTGCCTTCGACGAGACTGGCGTGACGTTCCGGTACAAGGATTATCGCCGCGACGGGGAGCAGCGCCAGCAGGTCACGACGCTGGCCACCGACGAGTTCATCCGCCGCTTTCTGATCCACTTCCTGCCGCGCGGCTTCCACCGCATCCGGCATTACGGCCTGCTTGCCAGTTCAACGCACAAAGAAGCCATGGCGCTGGCCCGCAGCTTGCTTGGCGTCGCCGCGCCAATCCACGGGCCCGAACCCGACGAACCGCCCGACCATCGCCCGCCATGCCCATGTTGCGGCGGGCACATGACCATCATCGAGACCTTCGTCCGCTGGTGCCAACCGCGTGCACCGCCGCAGCCAGCACCGCCGACCCGGGAGAACACGCCATGATCCGGCATGGCTTACCCTGCATAATGGCCGTGAACACTGCGCCCCGGCCAATGGGGATAGGCGTGTCGACGCCGCCAGCACAGTCAAACTTGGGCTCATGGCCAGCAGGATCAGCGGCGCTTCGAGAGAAATGGCCATCTGACTTCCAAGTTATTCCGCCCATCACAGGCTGGCCGGCAGGCTTGCTTCAGCCACCCCAATCCACACCAAAGCCCTTTTACCCATAGACCTGTGCGAGCCTCACCGCGGGTCGTACTTGTAAGACTTTCGTACGCCTGCCGGCGTCCGAAACCCTTCGACAAAGCGGCCTTGTGGCAGCGAGACTTCGAACGTCCGGATAAACCGAAACCGGTCATCCGATGCGTTCCGAAACGCCTTTCTCCTACTCCCAAGATTACAGACACCGGCGTTCTTTAATGGCCTGGGCCGAGGCAGCGTGAAAAATCAGGTGCCAAGTTACAAAGCTCACCTTCGAGGATTTTCCGAAAGTCTCCAAGAACAGCCCGGACAAACCTTCCCGCATTTTCTCGCGATGGGCGCACCACATCGGGGGCACGTGTCAGCATCGAGATGCTGAATTAACCACCCGAGTACTCTTTTCATGCTTCGAGTGTCCTTCGTGCCGCCCCAGCGCCCCACGATGTTCGCTTGAGCGCTTGCCCGATGAGCAGCAGCGCTGGTCCGTCACGTAGCGCCGTCCGCGCGGCCAGTGGCAGAAGGTCGAGCCGGGTATGGAAACGTTGCTCGTTCGGCAGGCTGGCGTTTTCCACGAGGGCGACCGGCGTATCGCCCGGCAGGCCAGCGCCGATCAGCCCGTGCGAGACCGCGCTCGCAGCTGCCTTGCCCATGTAGATCGCCACAGTCGCCTGCGGGTCTGCCAGCGAGCTCCAATCGAGATTGAGCGTTTCTCCGGCGCGAGCGTGGGCCGTGACGAAAGTCAGTTTCCGGGCCAATCCGCGCAAGGTGAGCGATGCGCCGAGCGAGGCTGCCGCGGCGCTCGCGGCGGTAATGCCTGGGCAGATGGAGACGGCAATGCCCGCCGCGCGGCACGCGTCTAGTTCCTCAGTCGCCCGGCCGAAGATTGCCGGGTCGCCGCCTTTCAGCCGGACGACACGCTCGCCGCGCAGCGCCGCTTCGGCGATCAGGCGGTCGATGGTGGTCTGGTCCTTCGAGTGGCGGCCGGAGCGCTTGCCGACATAGATCAGCCGTGCGGTGGGCGGGGCGAGCCCGAGCACACCTTCGCCGACCAGCGCATCGTGGAAGATCGTATCGGCGCGGGCGATCAGGCGCTCAGCCTTGCGGGTGAGCAGTTCGGGATCGCCCGGTCCTGCGCCGACCAGCCATACGCTGCCTTGCGGGAAATCGTCGTTCATGCCGCCTTCTCCTCGGATGATGGGGTGATCGTTTCGAGCAGCCGGGCGATCGCCGGGCGGCATGAACCGCAATTGGTGCCCGCTGCCGTTGCCGCGCCGATGGCAGCGACCGTGCACGCGCCACCGCGCGCTGCCGTCTCGATATTGCGCGCACCAATTCCGTGGCAGACGCAGACGATCGGGCCGGGATCGGGCGCGGGCGAGGCGGGGCGAGCGGCGAGGAGTTCGGCCGGGGCCGCTTGCCCAAGGCCGACTTGTGCGGCGATCCAGTCGCGCGCCGGCAGCGTGCCGCTGCGGGTGACATAGAGCGCAGCGGCAACGGTGCCGTCCCCTGCCAGTACGACGATGCGGCGCATCCCGCGCGCGGTGTCGACCACTTCGATCCGCTCGCCTTCGCCAAGCAGCGCGTCGACATTTACGCTGCCCTCGCCGGCCAGTTCCATCAGCCAGCCTTGCGGCAGGCGCGAAGCCACCCAGTAGGGAATGCCCTGAGGGCGCACCGCTTCGACCGAAACCAGAAAGGCGCGCCAATCGGCCACGACCGGTTCGATCCGCGCCGGGCCGTTCTTGAAGCCGGGCTGGCCCGACACCGGATCGACGTTCGGTGCCACGAGCCAGTTGCTGCGCCCATCGCCCGCCATCGCATCGCTCCAGTGCATCGGCACGAAGATTTCGCCATGGCGCTGGCCCGGATCGAACGCGACGCGGAACACTGCGCTGCCTTGCGGGGTGCGCACGCGCGCCAGAGCGCCTTCGGCCAGGCCAGCTGCGGCTGCGTCTTTGGGGTGGACTTCCAGCAGCGGCTCGCGGCGATGCTGCGACAGCTTGGGACTCAGCCCGGTGCGGGTCATCGTGTGCCACTGGTCGCGATAGCGCCCGGTGTTGAGCCGCAGCGGGAAGGCCGGATCGAAGTGCATCTGCGCCGGGCGGACCGGAACGATCTTCTGTTCGGGCGCCAGCGCCTGCCGGCCACCCCACTGGAACGGCGCAAGCGCGTCGTAGGCCTCGTCCGACAGCGCGGCGTGCGCCGTCAGGTCGAGCACCTTGCCGTGTCGGGCGGCCAGCGCGGTCATCGCCGCATATTCGCGGAACACATCGGCGCTGCTGTTCCAGGCGAAGGCCCCGCCGTGGCCAAGCCTGCGGGCCACGTCGGCGATGATCGCCCAGTCGGCCCGCGCCATGCCCGGCGGTGCGAACAGGGCGCGCTGGCGGCTGATGCGGCGTTCGGAGTTGGTGACGGTGCCATCCTTTTCGCCCCAGCCAAGCGCGGGCAGGCGGACGTGGGCCAGGCGGGCGGTGTCGGTATCGGCGATCACGTCGGACACGACGAGCGTTTCGCACTTGGCCAGCGCGGCCCGCACGAAAGCCGCATCAGGCATCGATACGGCAGGGTTGGTCGCCATCACCCACAGGAATCGGACGCCGCCTTGGTCAATCGCGCGGAACAGGTCCACCGCTTTCAGGCCGGGACCGGGGCAGAGCCGGTCCGTGTTCCAGAAGGCGGCGACATCGGCACGCTCTGCCTCGGAAAAGCCGAGGTGGCAGGCAAGCGTGTTGGCAAGCCCGCCAACTTCGCGCCCGCCCATCGCGTTGGGCTGGCCGGTCATGCTGAACGGCCCCGCGCCGGCCTGGCCGATGCGCCCGGTGGCAAGGTGCAGGTTGATGATCGCGTTGCCCTTGTCGGTGCCGCCGGTCGACTGGTTCGCCCCCATGCTGAACAGCGTGACCATGCGCGGGCTTGCGGCGACGAGGTCGACCAGCGCGGCGAATTGCCGGGCGGGAATGCCCGGATCGCAGGCAAGGCCGTCCCACGCTTCCACCTTGGCCAGCCCGCGTTCGCAAAGCGCGTGGAGCAGGGCGTTGAACAGAGTGGTATCGCCATCGGGTGCAATGGCTACGTGCATGTCGGCCTGCTCGGCGGTTTCGGTGCGGCGCGGGTCGATCACGACGATCTTCGTGCCCCGCGCCTCGCGCGCTGCTTCGATCCGCTGCCAGATCACCGGATGGCACCAGGCGGTGTTCGAGCCGACGAGCAGGACGAGGTCGGCCTCTTCAAGATCGGTGTACGAGCACGGAACAAGGTCTTCGCCGAAGCTGCGGTTATGCGCGGCGACCGCGCTCGCCATGCACAGGCGGCTGTTGGTGTCGATGTTGGCGGTGCCGACGAAGCCCTTGATGAGCTTGTTTGCGGCGTAATAGTCCTCTGTCAGCAACTGGCCCGAGACATAGAAGGCCACGCTGTCTGGCCCGTGCGCGGCAATGGTCGCGCGCATCCGTTCGGCGACGAGATTCAGTGCGCTGTCCCAGTCCGTGCGCTGGTTGCCGATCATCGGCGAGAGCAGGCGGCCTTCGAGGCCAACCGTCTCGCCGAGGTGGGTGCCCTTGGAACAGAGCCGGCCGACGTTGGCGGGGTGCGCCTCGTCGCCCCGGATCGTCACCGTCCGGGGCCCCGTGACTTCGGCCCGGATGCCGCAGCCGACGCCGCAATAGGCGCAGGTGGTGCGGATTTCGCTCACGCTGCGCGCTGGCCCAGTACGGCGGCACGCAGCAGGTAGATGCGCTCGGCATCGACCTTGAGCGGTATGACGGGGACGCACCCCTTATCCTCACCCTGCGCCTCGCCGGTTTTCAGCGAGATGTTCCAGTTGTGCAGCGGGCAGGTGACCATGCCGCCGTGGACGATGCCCTGCGACAGCGGCCCCTGCTTGTGCGGGCACTTGTTGATCAGCGCGTGAAATTCGCCGTTCTGGGTGCGGAATACCGCGATCTCTTCGCCGCCGACCACCGGCAGGGTGCGCGCGGTGCCCGGGGCGATCTGGTCCACCGGGCCGATATCGAGCCAATCGCCGAACATCATGCTTGCTCCATCTGAAGGGGGCGCACCTCGGCAAGGTGCTGGTGAAGTTCGGAATGGGCGCCCGCGGCGCGTTCGGCCCAGGGATCATCCTGGCAGAACAGCTGCGAATGGCGGAACCGCGCGGCGAGCCGGGTCAAGCGGTCGGGATCGTCGAACAGGCCGGCCTTGACGTGATCCAGCCCGACCCGCTCGATCCACGGCGCGGTGCGTTCAAGGTAATGCGCCTGTTCGCGGTAAAGCTGGATGAAGGCGGCGCACACGTCCATCGCCTCGGCCTCCGTCGCGACCTTGCACAGCAGGTCGGTGGCCCGCACCTTGATCCCGCCATTGCCGCCGACATGCAGTTCGTAGCCTGAATCGACGCAGACCACGCCGAAGTCCTTGATCGTCGCTTCGGCGCAGTTGCGCGGGCAGCCGCTGACCGCGATCTTGAACTTGTGGGGCATCCACGAACCCCAGGTCATGCGTTCCAGCTTGACGCCCAGCCCAGTCGAATCCTGCGTTCCGAAGCGGCACCATTCCGACCCGACGCATGTCTTCACGGTGCGCAAGGATTTGCCATAGGCGTGGCCCGAAACCATCCCGGCGGCGTTGAGATCGGCCCAGACTGCGGGCAGGTCTTCCTTCTTGATGCCGAAGATGTCGAGCCGCTGGCCGCCAGTCACCTTGACCATCGGCGCGTTGTACTTCTCGACCACATCGGCGATGGCGCGTAGTTCCTTGGGGTTGGTCAGGCCGCCCCACATGCGCGGGACCACCGAATAGGTGCCATCCTTCTGGATGTTGGCGTGCATCCTCTCGTTCACGAAGCGGCTCTTCTGATCATCTTCGTAGACACCCGGCCAGGCGCAGAGCAGGTAGTAGTTGAGCGCCGGACGGCACGAAGCGCAGCCATCGGGCGTCCTCCAGTGCAGTTCCTGCATCACCTGCGGGATCGCCTTAAGGTTCTTTTCCAAGATCAGGCGCCGCACGTCATCGTGGCCGAAGCTGGTGCATTTGCACAGCGTCTTCGGCCCCGACTGGACTTCGTCGCCCAGGGTCAGCGCGAGCAGGCTTTGGACGAGACCGGTGCACGAACCGCAGCTCGCCGAAGCCTTGCAGGTGGAGCGCACCGCATCGAGGCTGCACGCCCCGGCCTTGATCGAGGCGACGACCTGGCCCTTGGAAACGCCGTTGCAACCACAGATTTCGGCATCGTCCGAAAGGGCGGCAACGGCGGCATTAGGGTCCAGCGATGGCCCTCCGCTGGCAAAGGCCTGTCCGAAGATCAGCGCTTCGCGGATGGGGGAGATGTCCTCGCCCTTCTTCAGCAGGTCGAAGTACCACGATCCGTCGGCGGTATCGCCATAGAGCACCGCGCCCACCAGGCGGTTGTCGCGCACCACCACGCGCTTGTAGATCCCGCGCGCGGCATCGCGCATGACGATGTCCTCGGCACCGTCTGCGCCGGAAAAGTCGCCGGCGCTGAACAGGTCGATGCCCGATACCTTTAGCTTGGTGGACGTGACCGAGCCGGTGTAGCCGGTGGGCTGCTCGCAAGCCCCCTCATCCCTGCAAGCATTATCGGCCAAGGCGCGGCACATGTCCCACAGCGGGGCGACCAGGCCGTAGCACTGGCCCCGGTGCTGGACGCATTCGCCCACCGCCATGATGGCAGGGTCGCTCGTCACCATGTGATCGTCGACAACGATGCCGCGCTCGACGGCAAGGCCCGCCGACCTGGCAAGCCCGGTCGCGGGGCGGATGCCCACCGCCATCACGACGATATCGGCCGGGAATTCGCGCCCGTCCTTCAGCTTCACGCCGGTGACTTGGCCGTTGGCGCCGGTGATCTCGGCAGTGTCGCCGCCGGTGACGATGGTCTGGCCGCGCCGTTCCAGTTCGCTTTTTAGCAGGAAGCCCGCCGCTTCGTCGAGCTGGCGCTCCATCAGCGTGGGCATGATGTGGACGACGGTGACCTTCATGCCGCGCAAGGCAAGCCCGTGCGCGGCTTCAAGCCCGAGCAGCCCGCCGCCGATCACCACGGCCGAACCGCCCTTGTCCGCTGCGGCCAGCATCCGGTCCACATCGTCCAGATCGCGGAAGGTGACCACCCCATCCAGATCATGGCCGGGCACCGGGATGATGAACGGGTCGGAACCGGTGGCGATGAGCAGGCGGTCGTAAGGCTCGATCCGCCCTGAACGGGTGGCCAGGGTGCGGGTGTCGCGGTCGATCGAAACCACCAGATCGCCCGAAACCAGCGTGATGGCGTTGTCGGCGTACCATTCGGGACCGTTGATGACGATGTCTTCGAACGCCTTTTCGCCCGCCAGTACGGGCGAAAGCATGATGCGGTTGTAGTTCACCCGCGGTTCGGCGCCGAAGATGGTCACATCGAAGCGGTCTGGATCGCGGGCGAGGATTTCCTCCACGGCGCGGCATCCGGCCATGCCGTTGCCGATCACCGCAAGCCGTTCGCGAACCGGGACGGTTGCGGGGGCTTGCTTGTCTAGCACTGTCGTCGGGGTGTTCACGGGATTTCCCTCTGGCAGATGCGTGAACACGAAAAAGCCGCCCGAACGCATCCCGGTGAAGGGAGGTCTGGGCGGCGACGATGCCACGCAATGGTGATGGTTCAGGTGGCGCTCTATCACCCTTCATTGGGTGGCGCTGGTACCTTCGAAGCAAAGGCTAACCGATTCGGGGCGTTGAGCGCAAGCAACATTTTTGCGCTGCAGCAATGGAAAGCGGAAAGCGGCCCCTGGACGAACCGCGTTCCGCCCCATGCAACGCGCAGAAACCGCGCTTAGAAAGCGTAGTCCGCCTCAAGCCAGAACTTGGTGGTATCGACACCAAAGCCCTTGGCCTTGTAATCGGCATACTTGGCAAGCAGCGCCACCTTGCGCACCTTGAAGCCCACGCTGGCGTCCCATTCCTCGCCGAACTTTACGTGGCCGACGTCCGAATGGAAATCGTGCCAAGTAACGTTGGCATTCAGCCCGTGCAGCTTCGGAAACGCCTTGGCGAGCCCGACGTAAACATCTTCGAGGCCGGACTTCGGGGTCGTCAGGAACAGGTCGGCCCAGCCGTTGAACTTGTGCAGCGTGGCCATCGGCGTTTGCAGCGCGATCCCTTTGTCGGAACCGAGCTTTTCATAGCCACCCGTGGCGGTGAAGTCATAGGCGGCAAGCCCGGCTTCGGCGTTCACGTAATCGGCGCCGTACTTGGCCGGGTTATCCTTCCAGCCCTGCTGGTGAGCATAACTGCCGATCAGGTTCAGCTTGGCTTTCTTGCCCAGCGGCAGTGCGGCGGTGGCGCGCACGCCATAAGTCTGGGTGTCGGCCAGCGTAATGGCCAGTGGCCCGACCTGCTCCTTGGTATCGTAATCGAGCAGGTATGAGAAAGCCTTGAGCGTCACCGAGCCCTGCTTCACGCCCGCCTGAAGGAACCAGAAGTTCCCGTCATAGGCCGTGCGCGGGCCAGCATCGAGGCCGTAAATCGTGCGCTGGCTGTTGGCATAGGTCACGTCGGCCATGACCGGGCCGATCGTGGCTTCGCCGCGCACGGCGTCGAAGGTCTGCTCGTTCTGGCGCCAGGCCACACCGCCAACCCAGCGCTGATCGTCAAGGTTGATGCGCTGGCGGCCCACCGTCAGCCCCAGCTGCCTGGTACGGTACTGGATCTGCAAGCGGTTGAGTTCGACGTTGGCCGCATCGGGCACGATAGCGTAGTCCGGACGCGCCTTGTCGGGAACGAACGCCAGGCCGTTGAAGTGGTTGTCGATTTCCAGCGTGCTTTCCGCTTCGGCCAGCACGGAAAGATGCGAGGGCGCGTGCTTCAGTTCGAAGCCGCTGCGCAGGCGCAATGTGACGGCATCGGCGTCCTTGGTCGGTGTGTCGACGTTTTCCCAGCGCAGGCGTGCATCCAGCATGGGATCGAAGGTCAGCGTGTCGGTAACCGGCACCGGATCTCCGAAAGCCTTGGGCGCGGCAAGCGCGGGCTGCGCGAGGGCAAGCGGCGCTGCCAGTGCAGCGGCGCCGAGAAGCATGGTCTTCATGGTTGGAAATTCCCTCATGTTGTGGGGCCAGGGCGGTAGCGTGCCGCCCCGGTCACCCGGCAGCTCAGGTCAGATGCGGGCGCCCGAAAGGGCGGCACCCCAAGTGGTCCGCCAGCGGCTCTTGACCGCGGTAAGCCCTGCCAGCGCGACGATCGCCAGTGCAGCGAAGATCATGAAGCCGAGCGAAGCGCTGCCGGTGGCCTTCTTGATCGCGCCCAGCGAGCTTGCGAGGTAGAACCCGCCAAGGCCGCCGCCGAAGCCAACCAGACCAGTCATCACGCCGATCTCCTTGCGGAAGCGCTGCGGCACCAGCTGGAACACGGCGCCGTTGCCCACGCCCAGCGTGCCCATCACAGCGACGAACAGCACGACCGCGATCGCAAGGCCGCTGGTCGCGACCACGGCAATCACGCCGAGCAGCACGGCGGCGGCCACGTAGACCGCGGTGAGCGTGCGGATACCGCCGAAGCGGTCGGCCAGCGCGCCGCCCATGGGGCGCAGCAGCGAGCCCATGAAGACGGCGGCGGCGGTGCAGTAGCCGGCGATCACCGGGGTGACGCCGAAGCTGTCGGCATAGAACGTGGGCAGCGAGCTCGACAGACCGACGAAGCCGCCGAACGTCACGAAGTAGAACAGCATGAACCACCAGGCGTCCGCCTCCCTGAGCACCGAGGCGTAAGCCGAAAGCGGCTTGGGCGCGGGCTGGTCGGGGCTGTCCTTGGCGGCGATCAGGTAAAAGGCGAAAACCGCGATCAGCGGGATCAGCGCAAAGCCGAAGACATTGGTCCAGCCATAGGCCTTGGCCAGCAGCGCAGCGAACAGTGAGGCGAACACGGTGCCCGAATTGCCCATGCCGGCAATGCCCATGGCCTTGCCTTGATGTTCGGGCGGATACCACCGGCTGGCGAGCGGCAGCGACACGGCAAAGCTCGCCCCCGCAAAGCCCAGGATCACGCCAAGCGCAAGCGTTGCCTGATAGCTGGAAATGCCGAAGTGCCAGGCCACGAACAGTCCGGCGATGACCACGATCTGGCTGATCGTCCCGGTCAGCTTGGGACCGATACGATCGACCAGCACACCGTTGATCAGGCGAATGACCGCGCCCGCAAGCGTCGGGATGGCGACCATCATGCCCTTCTGGGCCGGGTCCAGTCCCAGCTCCTTCGAGATGATCGGCGCCAGCGGGCCGAGCAGGACCCAGACCATGAAGGCCATGTCGAAATAAAGGAACGCGGCGAGCAGCGTGGGGCTGTGGCCGGATTTCCAGAAGCTGGTCGTGGCGCCCTGCGGCGCGGGCTTAGCGGATGGCATGGCAACCGTGGCCATAGATGGTCCTCTCTGCACTTGACGGGTGGTGGATTGGAACGATCCTCACGCGGGCGGGCGACGTGCCCGGGCGCAAGGGGCTGAAGCGAACATGCGGAGCGGTGGAGAACTGGTTGTTGCGGCTGGATTTTTCAGTGCGACCGGGCCGCGTGACGACAACCAGGACTTCGGCGGCGTGCATCTTGGCACCGCGACCGAGCGTGCCCGCCACGGCATCGTTGCCGCGGTGGCCGATGGGGTAAGTGGCGGGAAGCAGGGCCGCGCCGCAGCAGAACTTGCGGTGCGCGCGCTGGTCGAAGGCTTCTACGCGCTGCCCGAAACGCTGGGGCCGGCCCGCGCCATCGGGCAGGCAATGGGCGCCTATAACCGCTGGCTCAACGTGCAGGGCCGGGGCGAGAGCATGGCCAACAGCGGCACCACGTTCACCGCCATGACCCTGCGCGGGCGCCAGGTGCATGTGGCGCATGTCGGTGACAGCCGCGCCTGGCGCTTTGCCGGGGGCCGGCTGACCTGCCTCACCACCGATCACGTCCGCCCCGAGCCCGACCTCAATCACGTGCTGATCCGCGCGCTGGGGCTCGAGGCCGATCTGCGGCTCGATCACTGCACGCTGGAACTTGCCGAACGCGACCGGCTGCTGCTCACCACCGACGGCGTGCACGCGGTGCTTTCGGCAGCCCGCCTCGCCGCGATTATCGGTGAGGATGCGAGTGCCGAGGCAACGGCGCAGCGGCTGGTCGAAGCGGCGCTCGCCGCCGGTGGCCGCGACAATGCAACCGCGCTGGTACTCGACGTGGTGCGCCTGCCCGCGCCCGATCACGACGGCATCCTCGCCGAAGTCTCCGGGCTGCCTTTCGTCCCCCCGGCGGGCGTTGGCGAGACCATCGACGGATTCCGCATCGAGCGGGCCTTGAGCGAAGGCCGCCACGCCGTGCTGCTTGTCGCCACGGACGAGGAGGACGGCGAGCGGGTGGTGCTCAAGTTCCCCCGCCGCGAGATCCTGTCCGACCATGCGCTGCGGCTGGCCTTCGCTCGCGAATTGCTGCTTTCGCGCCGGGTGGCTAGCCCCTTCGTGCTGGCGGCGCGCCCGGTGCGGCCCGAACGGCAGAGCGGGCTCTATTCCGTGCTGCCGCTGCTGGCAGGCGAGAGCATGGATGCGCGGCTGGAGCGCGGAAATCCGCCGCTCGAAGAGGCGCGGCAGGCGGCGATCGGGCTGGTGCGCGGGCTTGCCGCGCTGCACAAGCTCGAAGTCGTCCACCGCGACGTGAAGCCCGACAACGTCATGCTGACCGGTGACGGCGGCGTGAAGCTGATCGACCTTGGCGTCGCGCGGCTGCCGCGTGTCGAGGATTTCCATCCCGACGAGATTCCGGGAACGCCGGGTTTCATGGCGCCCGAACAGTTCGACGGCAACGCGGGCGATGCGCTGACCGACCAGTTCGCGCTGGGCGTCACGCTCTACCGCTGGTTCACCGGCAAGTGGCCCTATGGCGAGCAGGAGGCGTTCCAGCGCCCACGCTTTGGCATCGCGCCGGCGCCTTCGCGCCATCGCCCGGAAATCCCGAGCTGGCTCGATGCCGCGATCCTGACCGCCATCGCGCCCCGGCGCGAGGACCGCTTTGGCGATGTGGTGGAACTGCTCCGCGCGCTCGAAAGCGGCGGCGCGCTGGGCCTTGCCGCCGCCCGTCGCCGGCCGCTGATCGAACGCGATCCGGCGATGTTCTGGAAGGGCACCAGCGCGCTGCTGGCGGCCGCGCTGGTCGCCTCGCTGCTGCTGCGCTGATCGCTCCTTGCTGCCCACGCCGGGTTGGCTCCTGCCGACGCGCAACACAAAAAAGCCGCCTCGACTTGGCCGGAAGGGCCAGATCGGGCGGCGACGTTGCCACGCGTTGTTGATGCTGTGCACGGCTGGCCTGCGGTGCGCCCCCTCGTCGGGACACGGCCATCGTGCAGCCCAAGGCTAAGCGATTCGCCCCTGCGAGGTAAAGCGCTTTTTGCGACGCAGCATGAAATCGATCTTACGGCAGGGTGGCAAGGTAGCCTGCAAGATCGGCCGGATCGAACACCCCGCCATCGAAGAAACGGTTGCTTTCCAGTGTCATCCGCCCCTGCTGCGTGCCGACGACGGTGGTCCCGGCAAGGCTTCCTTCGACCTTCGAACTTGCCCCCGGCAGCGGTTCGGCGCTGCCGACCAGCGCGCTACGGTAGACATCGGGGCGGAACACGCGGGCCGCCTTGCGCGCTTCTTCGGGCACGATCGCGCCGTGTTCCCAGCGTACCATCTGGGTGTAGAGCCACTCGGCCTGGCTGACCCACGGAAAGTTTGCCGCCTCGCGATACTGGAACATGAAATCGGGGAAGGGCACGATCGCGCCTCCCTTTGCCAGCATCAGCTGGTCCGAAATCGCGCGGTGGATCAGTGCGGCGCTGCCGTCGAGGTATTCCGGCCGGGCCAGAATCGCGGCGTTGGCGTCCCAGTTGGCCGGATCGACGAAATGGCGCGCGGCACGGATCAGCGCGCGGACCAGCGCCTCGACATCGTCGCGGCGTTGGTCGACCAGCCGCTCCTTCATCGTCAGGACTTTCTCGACCCCGCGCCGCCAGATCTGCGCGGTGACCATGACGATCTCGCCCGCGCCGCGTTCGACAGCCACGCTGTTCCAGGGTTCGCCCACGCAGATCGCATCGACTTCGCCGGCATCCAGCGCATCAGCACAGAAGGGCGGTGCCACAGTGGTTATCTCGACATCGTGGTCAGGGCGGATGCCGCTGGCTGCCAGCCAGTAGCGCAGCATGTGGTTGTGTGTCGAATGGCGGTGCACGACGCCGAAGCGCAAGCGGTCACCCGCCGCGATGCGCTCTTGCGCCACCAGTCGGAGCGCGGCGCCAGCTCTAACCGGATCGGCGAGCTGGCCGGGCGCTGTCAGGCGGCGGGCAAGGTCAGGCCGCATGGTCAGCGCGTTGCCGTTAAGGCCGAGCACGAACGGCACCGCCAGCGGCTGGGCGGGGCGCCCCCGGCCGAGCGTCGTGGCGATGGCCAGCGGGGCGACCATGTGCGCGGCATCGCTATGGCCATAGAGCAGGCGGTCGAGAACGGTCGCCCAGCTCATGTCCCGCACCAGCCGCAGCGACAGCCCTTCCGCTTCGGCAAAGCCATGCTCGCGGGCAAGGATCGGCAGGCACGCATCGACCAGCGGCAGGAACCCGACGGTCAGTTCGCTGGACATTGCTGGCTTTCCATCATGTGCCTCCCATCAGCTTGTGCGCGGTGACCACCGCTTCGGCGATCTCCGCGATCCGCCGGCCCTGGTTCATCGCGGTCTTGCGCAGTTCGGCATAAGCCTGCGGTTCGGTCAGGCCGCGGCTGTCCATCAGAATGCGCTTGGCCGTGTCGATCGCCGCGCGCTCGGCCAACTGGCCCTTGGCTTCGGCAAGGTCCGCCTGCAACCGCGAAAAAGCGTTGAAGCGGCGGACCGCCAGGTCAAGAATCGGACGGATGCGATGCGGGGCAAGGCCGTCGACTACGTAGGACGAAACGCCTGCGTCGATCGAGGCGGCGATCGCCTCGTCGTCGCTTTCGTCCACGAACATTGCGATGGGGCGGGCCAGCGCGCGGCTCACCGCAAAGTATTCCTCGAGCACGTCGCGCGAGGGATTGCCCAAGTCCATCAGCACAATGTCGGGATCGATATGCGCAATGCGGGCCACCAGGCCACGCCGTTCGGTAACAACGAACAGCTCGCAATCGTCGAGCGCGGCAAGGCCCTCGCCGATGACGGCGGCGCGAGAGGCGCTTTCATCGACGATGGCGATCCGCATGGCCCCTATTGCACTGCATCACGAGTGGTTGGCAATCTCTCACACAACGCGTTTGTGGATCCAGGCAGTGACTTGGCGACTGAGGCCCAGAAGGTGACCAAAAAAGGCCCTCAGCAAATATGAGGAAGTCGCGAGGCGAGGCACGTGAGGATCTAGCTGAGCTATTTTAAGCGGTTGCCCCACAAAATGCTTTGCAATGTTGCAATGGCATTTGTGGGCGCCCCTTCGGATGCAAGCAGTAAATCGGGGTATGTTGGCACGTAATCGGATGCTGTTACCCGCACATCTCGAGCGGATCGAACAGGTTGTCGATGTTGAAGCGACGGCTTGTCCTTGCTGTGGTGGCGCGCTCCACCAAATTGGCGAGGACGTGGCTGAGCGTCTCGATGTCGTGCCGACCAGCTTCCGCGTGCTAGTCACGCGCCGCCCGCGTTATGGTTGCCGCTCCTGCGAAGGCGCAGTCGTGCAAGCACCGGCACCAGCGCGGATCGTGGAGGGCGGCATTCCCACCGAAGCGCTGATCGCGCATGTGCGGTCACCAAGTACGCCGATCATGCCCCGCTTTACCGACAGGCCCAGATCTACGCGCGGCAAGGCGTCCAACTCGATCGCTCGACCTTGGCTGACTGGGTTGGCCGGGCGGCACGGTATCTGCGACCCTTCCGAGATCGCATTATCGAAGAGCTGCGACGATCCCAACGTCTGTTTGCGGATGAGACCACCGCCCCCGTACTCGATCCCGGACGCGGGTGGACGAAGACAGGGCAGCTCTGGGCCTATGCCCGCGACGATCGGCCATGGGGCGGCGATGATCCACCACTGGTGGCCTACGTCTACGCGCCCGGTCGCAAGAGTGAGAGCGCCCAAGCGCACCTGGGGAACTATTGCGGTATCCTGCAGGCCGATGGCTACAGCGGTTATCCCGCGCTGGCCAAGCGTGGCCAGCAGCTCAGCCTGGCGTTCTGCTGGTCGCACGTTCGGCGCAAATTCTACGAACTGGCAGGGAACTCCCCGGTCGCGGCAGAGGTGCTGCGCCGCATCGCCATGCTCTATGCCATCGAAGACCAGGTCCGGGGCACCTGGGCAGAACATCGCCGCGCTATGCGCGCCGAAGAGGCCCGCGTCATTGTCGATGACCTGCACCTCTATCTCGAGGCAAGGCTCCTCCAGGTCAGCGCCAAGAGCAAGCTCGCCGACGCTATCCGCTACGCCTTGACCCGCTGGACCGGGCTGTCGCTGTTCCTCGACGATAGCCGCGTCGAGCTGGATTCCAACTCCGTCGAGCGATCAATCCGGCCCTTGGCCCTGAATCGCAAGGACGCGCTCTTCGCCGGTTCGGATGAGGGCGGCGACAATTGGGCGGTGATTGCTACGCTTATCGAGAACTGCAAAATCTCGGGCGTGAACCCACACACTTGGTTGGCTCAGACCCTCGCCAAGCTCGCCAGCAGTCATCCAGCCAACGCCGTCGGCGAACTCATGCCCTGGATCGCCGTGGCCTGAGAACGTCGCTTACCGCTCTCGACGACGCGGCTATCGCGTTCCTGATTGCCTAGGTCTGTAGGAGCACCGGACAAAAAGAACCGCCGGTCCCTGGGAGCGGGACCGGCGGCGAGGGAGGGTCTGGTCAGAAACTGGCGCGCACGCCGATACGATACATCCGGCCGATGACGTCGTAGAGCAGCGGGTTCACGTCGATCCCGGTGTTGGTCTGTGGCGACGCGGCTGGATCGTGGTTGAACAGATTGTCCACCTTGGCATAGGCCGTGATCGCCTTGGTCACGTTGTACGTGGCGCCCACGTCGAAATAAAACGCGCCGGGCATGCGATTGTTGTCGATCGTGGGGTGCAGCGTGGCCTGCTGTGCGGTCTGCACCGGACAGTTGGTCTGGCATTCGATATATTCGTTGCTGATCTTGCCCGCGCTGAACCAGCGCTGGGTGAAGGTCAGGCTGAAGTTGTCGGTATCCCAGCTTTCAGTGGCGAGCACTTTCCACTTCGGCGTGGCCCCGGCGTTGACCCCGGCGCCTTGCGTGGGGATCGTGTTGGGCAGGCCGATATCGGTGATATAGTTGCGCACGTTGGTGGCTAGTGCGCGCAGGGTCAGGTTGCCAGGCACCTTGAGGCTGTCGAGCCGGAACTGGTAGCTTGCCTCGATATCGAAGCCGTCGGTGAAGATCGAGGCGAGGTTGAACGCCTGCACGTTGACATAGGGCGTGGCGGCATTGAGATCGAAGGCGCTGCACAGTTGCGTCACCCCGCCATAGCAGTAGTTCACTTCCTGCTGCGCGCTGAGTGAGGACACCACGCCTTTCACCTTGATGCGATAGTAATCGACCGAGAGGTTGAGGCCTGGCGCCCAGCCTGGGCGCGACAGCACGACCCCGGCCTCGGTATTGCGCGCGATTTCCGGCTTGAGTGCGGTGTTGCCGATCGTGTTCTGCTGCACGGTGACAGGCTGGTTGTTGTTGAACGGATTGGTCAGCCCCGGCACGGTAACCGTGATCGGCGCGGCATAGAGCTCGCTCAGGTTGGGCGCGCGCACATCGCGCGAGGTCACCGCGCGCAGGCGGATGCCGTCCACCGGCGTTTGCCAGGTGCCGCCGATCTTCCACGTGTAGACCGTGCCCGAGGTGCTGTAGTGCGTGGCGCGACCCGCCAGGTTGAGATTGGCCTTGCCGGCGCTGGGCGTGTCGACCAGCGGCAGGTTCGCTTCGAGGAAGCCTTCATAGACCGAATACTTGCCGCTGCCGTCGTGATAGTTGCCCGCGTACCAGTTGTTGCCAGCGGTGTTGAGCAGCGGATCGGCTGGGTAATCGGCGGTGTTGGGATTGCTGGCGGTGACCCCGTTGCCATAGGGATCGCCTTTCACGCGGTAGTATTCGTGGCGCCATTCGCCGCCGAATGCCAGCGAAACCGGGCCGGCCCAGGTGGAAAACGGCTGGTTGTTGAACGCGATGCTGGCCACGTCCTGGGTCTGGCGGGTGTGCTGGTGCGGGCCATGGGCAGGGGTGATATAGGCAAGCGTCGCCGCGCTGGGGGTGGCGCCGCCAATGATGTTGAGCGGTACGCAGCCACTGGCGCGTGCGGCCGGATCGGCGCAGGCGATGGTGCCGTCGTTCAGGCGCACCGCCTGGATCGCGGCGTTGTATCGGGCGTTGAGCGTGATGTTGCTCACCGTGATGTCGGTGATGTTCTCGCCATGCTCGACATAGGCGTCATAGTGCAAGTCGCTGCCCAGGAACGGGATCTTGCCCTTGGCTCCGGCGACGAAGCGATATTGCTCGCGCACCGGATTGACGTTGATGAACTTCGGCAGCACCGCGTTGCTGACGCCATACTTGAAGCTGGTGATGCCGTTGGCCGCGCACAGATCCTGGATCGAGGTGGGCACGAACGGGTTGGAGCATTGCAGGGTGAGCGAATTGGCCTTGGCCGCGCCCGGATTGGGTGTGTTGTTGGAGGTGACGCGCGCCACATTGACCGTGGCATAGACCTCGTTGTCATTATCAATATCGAAGCCGATGCGGCCATAGCCGTTGGTGCGGGTGATTTCCGATTGCAGGCTGGTGCCGTTGCCGACGTTGCCGGAAAGATCGCCGCCCACGCAGAAGCCGTTGTTGCAACCGGTCACGGTGCCGGCGGCGTTCTTGTCGGGCACGCCATTGGAGCCATAGACGAAATTGAACGGCTTGCCGCTCTGGTTGAAGGCGATGCCCTGGAGCGGGCCGGCCGTGATCAGGCCATACTTGGTGTATTGATAGGCCTGGGCATGCTTGCTGTTGCGGTATTGCGGCCTGCCATCGGTGTGCAGGCCGGTGTTGATCAAGGTTTCGGTCTCGTACCAGTCGCGCCCATTGGGGCCGGGGCCTTCGCCGAAACCATAGGCGGGAACGCCGTTTTCATGGCTGTATTCGCCGCTGACCACCACATGCAGGCGGCCATCCATGAAGGATTTCCCGGCTGCGGCCTGGAACGTGTAGTTGTAATCATCACCATAGGTGGTGATGCCGTTCTGCGCGTTGGCCTTGAAACCTTCGAAGTGCGTGTTGGTGACGAAGTTCACCACGCCGCCTACTGCGTCCGATCCATAGGATGCCGATGCGCCGCCAGTGACCACGTCCACCCGATCGACCAGCAATTGCGGGAACAGGCTGATATCAGGCACGCCGGTGACATTGGCGCCGACCACGCGCTGGCCGTCGAGCAGGGTAAGCGTGCGGATCGGCCCAAGGCCGCGCAGGCTGAACGAGCTGAGCCCCTGGGTGCCGCTGGACGTGCTGTTGGTGCCATAGGTGGCGCCGGTGCTGCCCTGAAGCGAAGGCAACTGGGCGATGGTGGTGAAGATGTTGGGCTGCGCGCTCTTGGCGATCACCGCCGCGCTGAGCACTTGCGTGGGGGTGGGCGCGCTGAAGCCGCTGGAGGTGATGCGCGAACCGGTGACGACGATTTCCCCGGTGCTGGGGGCGGGCGCCGCTGCTGGGGCAGGGGTTTCGGGCAAGGCGGCCGGTGCGGCCTCTTGCGCAAGCACTGGGCAGGCCCAGGCCAGCGCCACGAGTGCGGTGCCCTTGGCCAGGGCGGTGCGCAGCGGCCTGCTGCTCGACGTGGCGGTTGGCGTGGTGGTCATCGAAATCTCCCCCATGGCTGGTCCCTCGGCCGGTGGCGCTGCCCCGGCCTGGCTTGGTATCGCTAACAATCTTGCGCGTGGTCCTGGCGTTGGCAGCCCGGTTTCCGTGGTGAGGGCATAGGACCGCGGGGCGCCTGGCGCAGCCGCGACCATGGTCCTAATTGGGCGGGCGCCGGCGACGCGGCTAAGGACGCTGTTGACATGGCTGTCAGGCAACCCGCGCGGCGCACGCCATGCGGGGACGGCAAAGCAGGAAGGACAGAAGCGTGTCGGGCAAGATTGCAGGCCACAGCGTGGCGCCGCTGGCCATCGTGGTGATGGGCGTGAGCGGCAGCGGCAAATCGACACTGGGCGCGGCGCTGGCGGCGCGGCTGGACTGCCCATTCCTGGAAGGCGATGGATTCCATTCGGCGGCGAACGTCGCCAAAATGCGCGAGGGCATCGCCCTGACCGATGCAGACCGCTGGCCCTGGCTCGATCACCTGGGCGCGGCGATGGGCCAGGCGGTGCGGCAAGGCGGCGTCGTGGTCGCGGCCTGTTCCGCGCTGAAGCGTGCCTATCGCGAGCGGCTGGCTACCGCGACAGCCGAGCCGATCGCCTTTGCCCTGCTCGATGCGCCCTTGGCCGAACTGGCCCGGCGCATGGGCAACCGGCCAGGGCACTACATGCCACCGAGCCTGCTCGATAGCCAGTTGGACACGCTGGAGCGACCGGGCGCGGATGAGCCGGCGCTTACTCTCGATTCCACGCAGGGCCAGGATCGGCTGGCCGATGCGATCCTGGCCTGGATCGCCCAGCGCCTCGCAGCTTAGCGTTCCAGCGCGCTTGCAGGTTCCGTTCCCTCAGGGCCGTGCGGCAAAGAGGGCGTGGTGGGTGAGGATGTAGAGCGTGCGCCCGTCCTTGCCGCCAAACAGCAATTGCAGGGGACGTTCGGGCACGTCGATCCGGTCGATCGGGCGGCCTGCTGCGTCGTAGACGAAGACTTGGCCATTGGCGATGTAGACGCGTCCGTCTGGCCCTGATGCCACACTTTCCCCGCCGCGATCGGCAAAGGGTTGCAGGTCTGTCACTGCGCCGCCGGCGCCCAGGCGGGCGGAATAGGTCCGGTCTTCTGACTCGTTGCTCAGGAACACCCGCGCGTCGGGTCTGGCGGTGACTAGGCCATAGGCATCGAGCGAATCGGAAAAGCGCCAGCCGAGATGGTCGGCCGGGCCTTGCTGGAACACGCGATAGGCGGGGATGGCAAGGCTGCCATCGGGCGAGACATATTCCTGCGCCTTGGGCAGCGCCACATCGCGGGCGAACATCTCTGCCAGGGTGGTGAAGCGGTAGGTTGCCGGATCGAGCTGGCTGCGAAACTCACCGTTGACCCAGAGGTTGCCGGGCAGGACGGTGAGCCGGTCGGGGGCCGGTGTCGTGGCGGCGGCGGTGGGCGGGATCACCGTCAGCGCCTGCGCCGACGTGCCGGGTTTGAACGCATAGACCGTGCCGTTGCGGCCGAGCGCGGAGAGCACGATCAGATTGCCCGCCCGGTCCATGGTCAGATTGACCGGATCGAGCGGGGAGTCGCGTTCGGTGGTCAGCCCTTCGGTCTCGCTCCAGCCGTGAATGCGCTGCTGGAAATGATCGATGAAATAGAGCTTGCCCTGCGCGTCGACCACGCCGCCGCTGGCGGAGAAAAATCCGTCGGCGAGCTTGGTCACGGGCACCCTGGTCGCTGCCGGCGCAACCGGATTGGCGGGCACGTCGAGCACGGCAAATTCGCGTTCGCGCACTTCCAGGCCATGCGTCACGTCGAGCAGCGCGTTTTCGAACGGAAACTTGCTGGCGCGCAGGAACGTGGCGCAGCCGTTTTCGTCGCAGGTGGCAAAGCCGCTTTCGGCGTTCACGTGCACGTTGCGCAGGCGGATGTCGGCCGAACGCTCGATCCGCACGGCGGCACGGGCCGGCTGGCGCGAGCGGGTGACGCGATAGGCGTGGAGATTGGCGATCAGGATATTGCGGGATTCGCGGATGTCGAACGAGACGGCATCGGGGCTTTCGCCGGCTTCCTCCTCGGTCTGTGGCGCGAGGAATTCCCAGTTGGCGACGCGGGTGAGGCCGAATTCAGTGCGGACATGGTGCTCGGCTGAAATCTGGTAGACATGGCCGGGCGTCTGCGTGTCGGACACGACCATGCCGGCTTGGGCATAGGTATTGGGCGTCCAGATATTGGCAAAGGTGCCGCCGCCGCCCGCGTTCACCCACAGGCTGGGATATTGGCCACCCCAGCGCCGGCGCGGATCTTTGTCGGCGGTATGGGTGTCGTTGTAGGGATCGAAACGGGTGCCATCGGCCGCCAGCGTGCCGTGGCCGCCCTGGAATTTCACGTCTTCGACCAGCGAGCCGGCGCCCGATTGCCACGACAGCGCGGTGGCGCGCGGGTTGATGCCGCCGGTGAACAGGCCCAGCCCGGTGACAATGGCCTCTCCCCCGGCAGGAGCCAGGACCAGCGCGCGCGGCGCGCCGACGCCCTGGAACGCGGGCGTGCCATCGGGCAGCACGATCTGGGTGAGATCGGGGTGGAGCCCGATCAGCACGCTGTCGGGCCGTAGCGTCAGCGTATCGGTGACGACATAGCGGCCGATCGGGAAATAGAGCACGCGGTGCGTGGCGATCGCGCGTTGCAGGGCGGCGGTATCGTCGGTCCGGCCATCGCCGTTGGCGCCCAGTGCGCGCACGTTGGCCCATTGCGCCGGGCTGGGCAGCGCGCGGATCGCCGGGGCACGCGGCCGGGGCAGGGCGGCGAGCGCGGCCTGGTCCATGCGCGTTTCAACCGCGCCGGGCACACCCAGGCCGGGCATGGTGATGCCGTGGGTGAAGCTCTTTACCCGATAAACCGGCGCGGCGCCGGCCACGGTCTTGCCGCTTTCGCGAAAGCGGGCGAAGACCGGGGTGCGGCTGGCCACGGCGTTGTCGAAGCCGATCTGCGTATAGGCGTTGTTGGCGTTGGCGATGACCACGCCAGCCTGGCTGACGTTTTCAAAGCGCACGTCCTTGCCCCACAGCCAGTCGCCATAGCCTTCGTCTATGGCGATCCCCACCGGCACGTTGCGCAGCGCGACGTTGACCAGGGTGAGCCCGGCCTCGTGCTCGCGAATGGCGGCCTCGCGCTGGCCGTCGAATGTGGCGTCGAGCAGCGTGAACGGCCAGGCGGGGGAGGTCTTTTCGCTGAGGATGCCATAGCGGCCGCCGTGGAAATGCACGTCCTGCGCCATGTTGCCCACCTGATAGGCGCCGGCGAGGCCTGAACCGACCTGAAAGTCCATATGCCGCAGATAGGCGTGCTGCGCGGCGTGGAAACGCACGCCCACTGCCGCCGGATTGCCCGCGCCGATGGCAATGTCGATATTGGCCATGGCCGAATAGAACGCATCGGAATTGGCGTCGGCGATCGCGGGATTAAACGGCACCGCGTCGGGCGGGGGGAACGGCACTTTGCCCTCGCCGGCAGTGGGGCTGCCCTTGGGACCGCGCCCGGTGAAGATCACCATGGTGGCCACACCCTGCTGGAAGCCCGGTGTGGCATCGCCGAGCATCAGCACCGGCCGGGTCTTGCCCGTGCCGATCAGGCGCAGGCCTGGCCAGAGGAACAGCGAGCGGGTGATGCGATAGCGCCCGCTGGGCAGGAACACCACGCCTTCGCCGCGCGCCCCGGCCTGGTCCAGCGCCTGCTGGATCGCGGCGCTGTCGTCGGCCTTGCCATCGCCCACCGCGCGCACGGTGATCGCCTGGGTGTCGCCGGGCACCTGGTCGAACACCGATGGCGTCTTGGCCTGTGCCAGGGTTGGGGCGAGCGCGATGGCCGCCAGAATGCTTGATCCGATCATCCAGGCCTGCCGTGGCACCACGTTTCCTCTCCTCACCCGATCCGGCCGGGATAGCGGCTGGCGCGCGCCGGGGCAGGCGCGACCATAGTCTTAACTGTGTGGAATTTCAGGCGCTCAGGGCATCAGCCGCTTGCGCCCCTGCCACAGGTGCCAGCGCATCGCGAGCGCAGCGGCATCGCCATCCTGGGCGCGGATCGCGTCGACGACCAGTTCGTGTTCCTCAATCATGGCGTTGATCGCGGCGGGGGGGCGGGAGCGCGAGATATCGACCCCGGCGCGCAGGATGCGGTCGATCTCGTCATGCATGTGATCGAAGCTGGAGACGAAGATCGGGTTGGCGGTCGCTTCGAAAATGGCGCGGTGCAGGTCCATGTCTTCCACATGGGCCGGGCCACTCGCTTGCAGGGCGGCGCGCAGCGCGTCCATCGCGCGCTCGATCACCAGCATCTGTTCGGCCGAGCGGCGCTGCGCGGCCAGGCGTGCCGCTTCTGCCTCGAGCACCAGGCGCACTTCATAGCTGCCCATGGTGGCGGCAAGGTTCTGCATCGGCAGATGGCTGCCCAGCCGTTCGGACGGACGCCGCTTGACGAACGAGCCGGCGCCGCGCCGCGCTTCGGTAAATCCGTCGGAGGCGAGGCGGACCAGCGCCTCGCGCACCACGGTGCGCGACATGCCGAACATTTCCGCCAGGCGCGTTTCGGAGGGCAGGCGGTCGCCGATCTGGAGATCGTCGGTGTTGATCAGTTCGACGATCCCGGCATAGGCGCGATCGGCCAGGCGTTCCTCGTGCATGGTCCTCCCCTTCTTCAGACGAGCCATCCGGCGGCCAGCACCAGCACCAGGCCTACCACCGAAATCAGCGTTTCCAGCACCGACCAGGTGCGGAACGTGTCGGGCGTGCTGGTGCCGAGATAGCTGCGCACCAGCCAGAACCCCGGATCGTTGACGTGGGAGAAGAACACCGAGCCAGCGCCGATGGCAAGCACGGTCAATTCCGGCGAGGCGCCGGTGGCGGCGACCACGCCGGGCATGATGCCGGCGGCAGTGATCGTGGCGACCGTGGCCGATCCGGTGGCCAGGCGGATGCACACCGCCACTGCCCAGGCCATCGGCAGCGCGGGAATGCCGCCGTGGGCGGCGAGGTGGGCCAGGAAATCGGCCAGGCCGGCCGAGACCAGTACCTGCTTGAGCGCGCCGCCCGCGCCGATCGCCAGGATGATCGCTCCGGCCGGGGCCATCGCTTCCTTCCAGATCGGGCTCTGGATCGCCGGGGCGCTGAAGTCGCGGCCGAACAACAGCGGCAGCGCAACGAGATTGGCGAGCACCAGCGCGAGCACCGGATTGCTCGCTAGGCCGAGCCAGGCAAGATGCGGGGCCAGGGCTGGCGGCGCCACAGCGGCGATCTGCCCGGCGGCGATCAGCACCACTGGCAGCAGCACGCACAGGAGGGCGCGACCCACGCCGGGCGCGGTGACGATTGGCGCGGCCGGCGTCATCACCGGGGCATCGGGCCGAACCCGGCGCGCGATCCACAGCGCGAACAGCGGGCCAGCCACGATCGCCGTGGGCACGCCGATCAGCAGGCCATAGAGCATCGTGCGCGGCAGGCTGGCGTGCAGTGCGTCCACGGCCAGCAGCGGGCCGGGATGGGGCGGCACCAGGGCATGCAGGGTGGAGAGGCCTGCCAAGGCCGGGAGGAGCAGGCGCAGGCGTGTGGTGCCCGCATCAGTCGGCCCGGTCATCGCCGCGGCTGCCGCCGCCGCGATCGGTAGCAGCAGCACCACGCCGGTTTCGAAGAACAGCGGTAGGCCGATCAGCAGCGCGACCGCCATGCTCAGCCAAGGGGCCGCTGCCGGCCGGCCATGGTGCAGCGCCATGCGGGCCAGCACGCCCGCCCCGTCCGACAGTTGTAGCATGGCACCGAGCGAGAGGCCCAGCGCCACGACGAGGCCGGTGCCGCCCAGCACGTCGCCGGCGCCTTTCTGCACCGCCTTGGCGGTTTCGGCGACGGGCATGCCGACCGCGATGCCCACGGCAAAGGCGCCGCAGAGCAGGGCGAGAAAGGGATGGAACCGCCCGCGCACGATCAGGGCGATGGCGAGGCCAATGCCGAGCAGTGCGGCCAGGACCAGGCGCAGATCGTCGCTCATCGCGCTGCCGCCGTCCGGGTGGTGGTGATTCGCCCCGACCTGCCTTGCCCAGATCCGTGATGGCCCATCCTGCTCTCCTCTCGCGCCATGGCGCTGCCTGCCTGCGCTTGTTCTGCGAAAAGTTGTATAACAGGTGCGCGCCGATTTCAGCAATAAATCGTGTATTGACGGGATAACTCCGGCATAATATCAGAAAGCTGTCTAACTGATATTGGATTTCGCCATGCCGATCCGAGCATGGACGCACGGTAGATGCCGCAACGGTAGGCGATAGGGAGAGACAACGGTGACCGACTTTGCCCCTGCCAGTGTTCCGAACCAGCCGGCGCAGCGCCTGTCAGAGGCACCCGCCGTCCGCCTGACCCCTACCCAGTTCAAAGTGATGCAGGGCGTGCGCTCGGGCCAGCTCAACAAACAGATCGCCTATGACCTGGGCATCGCGGAAAAGACCGTGAAGGCCCATATGACCGCGCTGATGCGCAAGCTCAACGTGCGCAACCGCACCCAGGTGGCGATCGCCGCCCAGTCGATCCTCGCCCAGTAGGTTTTCGCCCAACACGTTTTCCGCAGCAGGTTTCGGGGCGTGCGGCAGCAAGGGAGCGGGAAAAGGCGAAATCGCCGGCAGCGCATCTGATGTATGTCGATGCCGCTCAGGCAAATCCTGCCCTCAACCATCGCTCAACATCACGACACAACAGCCCCAGCCGAACAACGGCGTGGGGCTTTTTCACGTTCAGCCCAGATAGCCGCGATCGACTTCACCGAACGCCGCCACCAAGGCTTGCCCGTGAGATGTGAGCGCCGCTTCGGCCAATGCCTGCGCCCGCGCCAGCAGCAGCCAATGGCGGCCCAGCGCGGCGAGGTGATCGTGCACCCGGCTGCCCGACAGTGCCGCCAGCCGGGCGGCGATCCATCCTGTCGTGGCCAGGGATGCCAGTTGCAGGAACGGATAAGCGACGACCGTTGCCGTCGGCTTGTCGAGGCCCGATGCGGCCTGCTCGAGCATGTCGAGCAGCGCCCCCAGGGTGGCATTGCCGAGCCGGTCCGCATCACCGCGCGCCTTTGCCAGGAAGGCGCGATAGGCGCGGCCTTCATCGCCGAGCACGCGGCGCAGGGCGAGGTCGAGCGCCTGCATGCCGCTGGTGCCTTCGTAGATCGCCAGAACGCGGGCATCGCGCAGATAGCGCTCGGCTGGCCATTCGCGGGTATAGCCGGCGCCGCCGAGAACCTGGATGGCGTCGTTGGCGCACAGGCTCGCTGCCTCGGCCGCGAAATTCTTGGTGATCGGCAGCAGCCAGGCCAGCACCAGTCCCGCTTCGGTGCGGGCCGCCTCGTCCTCTTCCCGCGCCTGGAGGTCTGACAGCGCCGCGGCGGTCAGCACCAATCCGCGGGTGACTTCGGCGCGCGCGGCAAGGCCCAGCAGCATGCGCTGCACATCGCCGTGCCGGTCGATCGTGACAGGCGGGGCATCGGCCCTGCCGCCCTGGCGCCGCTCTGCGGCATAGCGCCAGGCGAGGCTGGCCGCTGCGCCGGCAAGGCCCGCACCCTGGCTGCCCACCGAGAGGCGCATGCCGATGATCATCGTGAAAAGCTGCGCCAGACCGCGCCCTGGCGTGCCGATCAGGTGGCCCGTCGCCGCCTCGAACCCCAGGGCGCAGGTGGGCGAGCCGTGCAGGCCAAGCTTTTCCTCGATGCGCCGCACGACCACGGCATTGCGTTGGCCCGCGATATCGGATGGCACCAGAAACAGGCTGAGGCCTGCCGGACCATGCGCCCCCTCTGGCGTGCGCGCCAGCACCATGTGGGCGATGCGCGGGGTAAGGTCGTGATCGCCAAAGCTGATCCAGATCTTTTCACCCGTAATCCGCCAGGTGCCATCGGCATGGGGCACTGCGGCAGTGCGCAGTCGCGGCACGTCCGACCCGGCATCGGGCTCGGAAATGCAGATCGTCGCGGCCCAACTGCCATCGATCAGGCGCGGCGCCCATTCGGCGCACAGCGCCGGGTCGGCATAGCGTTCGATCACCTTTGTCGCGCAGCGCATCGGCGTGGGCAGCATGCCGAAGGCGGGTGAGGCGCGGTTGAGCAGTTCCTCGCACGCACTGTGCACAAGCATCGGCAGACCCGCGCCGCCCCACTGTGGCGCGCCTTCTATCGTGGTCCAGCCACCGGCAACAAAGGCCTGCCAGGCGTCATGATGGCCTGGTGCCAAGCGCACGCGGCCCTGTTCCAGGCGGCAGCCAACCTGATCGGCCTGGGCGTTGAACGGCTCGATCACGCCTTCGGCAAGGTCACCGGCCGCGCCGATGATGTCGAGCAGCATCGCTTCGTCCAACCCGGCATCGGGAAATAGCGCCTGCACCCGCACGAATTCGGGCAGGGCCAGGATTTGGGCGACGATCGTGCCGGCGGCATCGGCGTAGGACATCTTGGGTTCCTCTCTCTATACGCTACCGTATGGTTTGAGGACGGACCTGGGTCAAGGCCGGTTCTGGACGGGGCATGGCAAGGCGCCTAAGCCGCATGGCATGACGCCGTCCCCGTCCGATCCCATCCAAGAAGCGCCGGCCTATCCAGCGAACGGCAAGCGCCTGGGCCGCGCCGACTGGATCGCGGCGGCGATCCGGGTGATGGCCGACAGCAGCGTCGAGCAGGTGCGCGTGGAAAAGCTGGCGATCGACCTCAAGGCTTCGAAGGGCAGCTTTTACTGGCATTTCAAGGATCGCAATGCCTTGCTCGACGCCGTTCTGGAGGAATGGCAGGCACGATCGACGCTGATGGTGCAAGAGCGGCTGATGCGTGACGAGCCCGACGTCGCGCTGCGGATCAAGCGATTGATGGAATTGCCGTTTCATTCCGGTGCGGCGGCGCTGGCGGCCGATCTGGAACTGGCAATCATGGGCTGGGCGCGCCGATCGGAAGCGGCACGGGCCGCAGTTAGCGCGGTGGATGCGGCGCGTACGGCCTACTTGGCGGAACAGTTCGTGGAACTGGGGTGCGCGTCCGACAATGCGGCCTGGCGCGCGCACCAGGCCTACGCCCTCTTGCGCTATGTCGCGCAGCGCACCGATCTTGCGCTTGCCGATCGGCAGCAGATGATTGCCAAACTGCATGCCCGGCTGACGCAGGACTGCGCCGCCGGGCATTGATCGACACATTCAGGACAAGGCGGCTGGGTTATTCGCCCTGCCAGCCTTCGAGCAGATCGCGGAATTCGTCGGCGTGGTTTTCTTCCTGCGCCAGAATACCTTCCAGCATGATCCGCGTGGTGGGATCGCGATCGCCGACATAGGCGATCAGTTCGCGATAGGCTTCCACCGCGATGCGTTCGGCGATGAGGTCTTCCTTGACCATGTCCTTGAGCGTCTTGCCCACCTGGTATTCGGCATGGCTGCGCTGGGTCAGCGTGGCAGGATCGAGATCGGGTTCGCCACCCAGCTGGACGATGCGTTCGGCCAGCTTGTCGGCATGGGCGCGCTCTTCGTTGGCGTGCTCGAGAAAATGCGCCTTGATCGGTTCCGAAACCAGGCCATCGGCAGTGTAATAGTGCCGCATATAGCGCAGCACGCAGACCCATTCGGTGGCCAGCGACTTGTTCAGCTGGGCGATGATCACCTCGCGGTCCTTGGGGAAGGACTGGGTGACCGGGCCCTGGTCGATATGCTTGCGGGCCTGGGCACGCAGGGTGGCGGTGTCGGTAAAGCTGGCGTCAGACTTGGCCGGCTTGGCGGCGGTGGCAGTGGCCATGGAACATGCTCCTGCAAAAGGGATGGCATGGATCGAGGTGGCCATGCCGTGACACCGGGCAAATGATCGGGCCGCCCTCCGGTTCCATTGCCCGACAGGGCGGGTGTGATCGCCGGGGATGATCGCGCGTGCCGCTCGCTGTCCTTGAACACTTTCCCTCATGGCCGGGGCTGCTATAGCCGCGTCACGATGGACCTAGTGACGACTCCCTTGCGCATGCCCGCCGATTGGCGTGATTTCTTTGCGCTGACCAAGCCGCGCGTGATGACGCTGGTGATCTTTACCGGGCTGTGCGGCCTGCTCGCCGCGCCGGGAGAGATTCATCCGGTGCTGGGGTTTGCGGCGATTCTGTGCATTGCCGTGGGTGCCGGGGGCGCTGCCGCGCTCAACCAGTGGTGGGAGGCGGACCTCGACGCGGGCATGAAGCGCACCGCGCGGCGGCCCGTGCCGGCCGGGCGGATGGACCGCGAATCGGCACGCGATTTCGGCTTTGCGCTGTCGGGCGGATCGGTGGTGGTCATGGGCTTGGCGATCGGTTGGCTGGCGGCCGCGATCCTGGCGATCTCGATCTTCTATTATGCCTGGGTCTATACCGTGTGGCTCAAGCCGCGCACCCCGCAGAACATCGTGATCGGCGGTGGGGCCGGTGCCTTTCCGCCGTTGATCGGGTGGGTGGCCGTTACCGGGCACATCACCTGGATGCCGGTGGTGCTGTTCCTGATCATCTTCCTGTGGACGCCGCCGCACTTCTGGGCACTCGCCCTGTTCGTGCAGACCGATTACGCCAAGGTCGGCATTCCGATGCTGCCGGTGGTGGCGGGTGAAAAGGCGACGCGCCGGCAGATCCTGTTCTATACCCTGGTGCTCGTGCCCGTGAGCCTGGTGCCATGGGCGCTGGGTGGCGCCGGGCTGGTCTATGGCGTGGCGGCGGCGCTGCTCGGCCTGGGTTTCCTGGTGCTGGCCATGCGGGTGGGCCTGCGCGACAGCGTGGCCAATGACAAGATGAAGCCGGAAAAGCGGCTGTTCGGCTATTCGGTGCTCTATCTGTTTGCATTGTTCGCCGCGCTGGTGCTGGATCGGTTTGCCGGGCTCCAGGGGTGGGCCTGAGCGGAGAGGAAACAACGTGGGCGACAAGCCGGAAAATATTGACCTGAAAGCCTTTCGTGCGCGACAGAAAGCACGCAACCGCGCTTTGGGACTGGTGCTGGGGGCTTTGGTGGTGCTGTTCTTTGCCATCACCGTCGTGAAACTGGGTGTGCAGGCCGCACACCGCAACGAAAGCGCACAGCACGCCTGACCCGGACAATGCCGGGCGGGCGGATAAGGGAGAGATAGCGTGGCAGCGGCAATCGACAAAACCACCCGGGCCAACCGCAAGGTGGCGATCATCGCCGGCGCGGCGGCCTTGGGCATGCTGGGCATGGGCTATGCCGCCGTGCCGCTCTATCGCATGTTCTGCCAGGCCACGGGCTTTGCCGGCACGACCCAGCGGGCCACTGCGGCCCAGGCGGCCAAGGTCAAGCCCACGCTGCGCCCGATCACGATACGTTTCGATGCCAATGTCGCGCCCGGCCTGCCGTGGACGTTCAAGCCCGAGCAGGTGACCCAGGATGGGCGAATCGGCGAACGCAAGATCGCTTTCTTCACCGCCCGTAACAATTCCGACCAGCCCATCGTGGGCCGCGCGGTGTTCAACGTGACACCCGAGCAGACCGGCTCCTACTTTCACAAAATCCAGTGCTTTTGCTTCAATTATCAAAAGCTTATGCCGGGTCAGGAAGTGCGCATGCCGGTGGTCTACTATGTGGATCCGGCTATGTTGGATGACGCCAACACGCGCGATATCCCGGAAATCACGCTGAGCTATACGTTCAACAAGGCCGCAAATTGACTGGACCGGGCCAGATGTGCCCGATAGACATTGCAGCCACCACAAAAATGGCTCCCGTCGCTGTGCGCACGAGGATGCTGGTTAAGCCTTGGGGGAAGTAGACGATCATGGCCGGCGCCAAGAACCACGATTATCACATCCTGCCGCCCGATATCTGGCCGTTCATGGGCGCTATGTCAGCCCTGGTGATGACCAGCGGCGGCGTTTTCTACATGCACAAGATGGCTGGCGGCACGCAGATCATGCTGCTGGGCCTGCTGGGCGTCTTGCTCACCATGTTTTCGTGGTGGGGCAAGGTAATCAAGGAAGCCCACGCCGGCGATCATACCCCGGTGGTGCAGTTGCACCAGCGCTATGGCATGATCCTGTTCATCGCTTCGGAAGTGATGTTCTTCGTCGGCTGGTTCTGGGCGTTCTTCGATTTCTCGCTGTTCCCCAGCAAGCTCAACACCGACGTGATCGGCGGCGTGTGGCCGCCCAAGGCGATCGAGGCGGTCATCAACGCGTTCGACCTGCCGCTGCTCAACACGCTGATCCTGCTGTGCTCGGGCACCACGCTGACCTGGGCCCATCACGCGCTGATCCATGGCGATCGCAAGGGCCTCAAGCTGGGCCTGACGGCCACGATCCTGCTCGGCCTGCTGTTCACCTCGATCCAGGCCTATGAATACGTCCATGCCCCGTTCGCCTTTGGCAAGAACACCTATGGTTCTGCCTTCTTCATGGCGACGGGTTTCCACGGCTTCCACGTGATCATCGGCACGATCTTCCTGATCGTGTGCTGGATCCGCGCCGAGCGGGGCGAGTTCACGCCGCGCCAGCATTTCGGCCTGGAGGCGGCGGCCTGGTACTGGCACTTCGTCGACGTGGTCTGGCTGTTCCTGTTCGTGGCCATCTACGTCTGGGGCAACTGGGGCGCGGTGGTCGAATAACCGCCCACGCCTGCCTATAGCCCACAAAAAGGGGCGCCTTCCGGGTCTGGAAGGCGCCCCTTTTTTGTGGGTGCCACCCCGGGATAGCCCAGGGTGGCGGCTCGGCGTTACTTCACTGCGGCCAGTTCGGCCGAGAGCGCGGCCGAGCGCTGCTCCTTGAGCACGGCGCAATCCTGCACCCGCTCGATCGCTCGGTCGAGTTCGAGCGCGCCGGAGTTGTTGGCAAAGTGCGGGCGCCAGGCGGCAATGGTCTTGGCCTTGTCCACCGAGCAGAATCCGCTCACCGCCTGGGGCAGGCTGCGCGCCAGGAAGATGCCGCCGCCGCTGGAGAGCAGAGTGTCGACGTGGGCATTGGCCCAGGCAAACGCATAGTCAGCTGTCTTGGGCGAGGCGATGGCCAGCGAAATGCCGGTCAGCTTTTCCGAAAGGCGCAGGCGCTTGTCGGAAAACTCTTCGATCAGCCACTTGGCCACGGCCGGATCGTTGCTGCGGCCCACGGCGCGCAGGGCGGCCGGGCGCAGCAGAGGATCTTCCGTCGACAGTGCCTTTTCCATCAGCACCTTGGCGCCTTCCAGGCCGCGCGGCTTGAGCCAGGCCTTAAACGCGCTGTTGTAGAAGGCGGGATCGAGCGCCCTGGCATCGCCGGCCAGCAGGCTGTCGACCGCCTTGGCCAGCTTGGCATTGAGCGCGGCATCCTCGGCCACTCCCGACATTTCCGCCACCAGGGCAACGCGGCGCTGCTGCTGATCGGGATCGTCACCCGCATGCGCGCCGGCGCGCGGATCGAAGCCCAGCTTGGCGAGCTGCGGACCACGCACTTCGGCCACCAGGCGGCGCAGGCCGTCGTGGGCAGCCGGGGACAACATGCCGCGATCGTCGAATGCTTCAAGCTGGCCGGTCGCACCATCGCTGGCGTAGCTGTCGGGATTGGCGGCAAAGCTGCGCGCGGCCGCCACCAGTTGCGCTGGCGTGGCACGCCCCGCCAGGAAGCTGGCTTCCAGGCTGTCGATCGCGGCCAGGGCTTCGCCGCCGGGCAGGGCGGAACCCTGCGCGATTAGGCTGTCCCACTGCGCCGCGGGCAGCTCGAAACGGTAATAGCCGGTGCCGCCCGCGTTGGGCATCAGCGCGCCGTTGCCGGCGATGGCAACCGTGCCGCTCTTGTCCACCAACAGCTGGCAGACGCGGGCATCGCCCTGGCGCAGGCACAGTGGCACGCCCCAGGTCTGGGCCAGGGCTTGCGCCGGGGCCTGGGTGCCGAGCCTGACATAGCGGCTTTGCGTCACGTTCCATTTGCCTTGCCCGGCTGGGGCAAACGTCACCAGCGGCACGCCCTGTTGGTCGGTAAAGCTTTGCATGGCCGGCAGAATGCGCGGATCACCGGCGGCATCGGCCATGGCGCCAAAGAAATCGGCGGTGCTGGCGTTGCCGTACTTGTGCTTGGCCATGTAGCCGCGGACGCCGTCGCGGAACTTGGTATCGCCCATGAACGCGGCGATCATCGATACCACGTGGCCACCCTTGCCATAGGTGATGGTGTCAAAGGCTGCGTCGATCTGGCTGTTGCGCTCGATCTTCTGGTGGATGGGCCGGCCGACGATCAGCGCGTCGGTGTTCATCGCGGCAAAGCCTTCTTCCAGCGCGCCGGCGCCGATGTTGAGATCGGGGCGCCATTCGTTGCCGATGCGGAAGCCCATCCAGTTGGCAAAGCTTTCGTTGAGCCAGATATCGTCCCACCAGGCCGGGCTGACCATATCGCCAAACCACTGATGCGCCAGCTCGTGCGCCACGACCATGCCGAAGTTGCGCTTTTGCGCGGTCGAGGCCTTGTCATCGAGCACGAGGAGCGAATCCTCGTAAAGATCGGCCCCGGCATTTTCCATGGCGCCCGGCATGATCGGCGCGGTGATCTGGTCCAGCTTGGGGAAGGGGAAGGCCTGGCCGAAATAGTTCTCCAGGTGGCTGACGATGCCCTTGGTGCCATCGAGGGCAAAGGCCAGCTTGTCGGCATTGGGCTTGGTCGAAATCACGCGCAGCGGCAGCGGGGTGACGCGCTGCGGCGTGGCCGGCACGGCGCCATCCACGCTCACGAACGGACCGGCCATCACCGCCACGAGGTAGCTGGGCAGCGGCAGGGTCGGGGCAAAGCGGTGCACGGTCTGGGTGCCGTGCGTTTCGGTCGCCACTTCGGGCGCGTTGCTTACCGCGCGCTGGCCCGCCGGCGTGGTGATGGTGACGGTATAGGGCGTCTTGAAGCCGGGCTGGTCGAACGAAGGGAACGCGCCGCGCGCATCGATCGATTCGAACTGGCTCCAGCTGTACCACTGGTTGTCCACGTGCACGCGGAACAGCCCGGTGGGGCCATCGTTGAAGCCGGCTTCATAATCGAACGCCAGCGTCGCGGCGCCCTTGGGCAGCGGCTGGGCAAAGGTGACCAGCGCCACGCCGGTGGGATCGGCCTGCTGGAACGTGCCGGCAATCGTCTTGCCACCCACCTTGGCGACAACCTGCTTCACCTTGAGATCGAGCCCGTGCATCCACACATAGCGGCCGCCCTGGTTCACGGTCACGTCGATCTCGGTATGGCCGGTAAAGCGCGGCTGGGCCGGATCGAGCGTGAAATCGAGGCGATAGGCGCGGGGCACCACGGCATTGCCGAGCTTGCCCACGGGCATCACGCCAGCGGCGGCGGGAATGGCCACGGCCTTGGCATCGGCGGAAGCAGCGGGGGCGGCAAGTGCCGGGGCGGCGGCAAGGGTGCCGGCCAGCATCGTGGCGGCAAGAAGCAGAGCGCGCATGGGATCCTTTCACGCGAAAAGAGGCTGGGCGCCTGCTTGCGCCCGGCTCGTTGCACGTGCAACCGGTTTCGACGAACCGCCGGGAATGATCTGCCAACGGCTTGGTGGTGTCTGAGTCAATGGCACGCTTTCCATTGCGTTGGCTGAAAGCCATTCCATCTACACCGCGAGATTTCCATCGACAGGCCGGTTCAAATCCGGAATGTCGGCAGACATGACGCAGTGGCGGCCCCAGTTCCAAGCAGCACTTGAAAAGCTGGCAGAAATCAGTTCGGCCATGGATGAGCTTGGACTAAATCCGCCAATCCTTGTGGGCGGCGGTGCGGTGGAGCTTTATACTCAAGGTGCCATCAACACTGGTGATTTCGATCTCGTCACCTCCCAGCAATCCGCGCTTGAAAGTGTTATGGTCGAACATGGGTTTGTGCGGCCCCGAGGCGCCGGTCGGTTGACGCGGGGGTGGATCCATCCTTCTCTCAAACTGGGATTTGAAGTGGTGGGAAGCCGTTTGCTCGACGGACATGCCGACACCAGCCTGCTGCAGTTAATCGAAGTGGGAGCCCACGGGACTGTTGCGGTAATTTCCATTGAAGACCTGATCGCCGATCGCATGGGCCAATATGCTTCCGGCGCTGCGCACGATATGATTGGTCAGGCTCAGGCGCTGTTCACCCTTTCTGAAGGGCTCGACACGGATTATATGGAGCGCCGAATTCGCGAAGAGACGATCGACACATATGGCGTTCAAGACCTTAAAGCCGACGCGCGGGACGATCAGTCTTGACGCACTGGGCGAACGTATAGCCGCACGGCGGAGTGTTGTCGGTGATGTCGCTGTGCCGCGCAACGCTGGCAACCGGCGCACGCCGTCAAAGCAAGCCTTGCTCGATGCTATTGCCGAGACAGGCGCAGATTGGTGATTGCGTGCGGTGAACGTCTATTGGGATGACGTTTACTGACAGGCAAGTGCAGCGGCTGGCATGTTGGCTCAGACCCGTGGCGATCCAGCCGCTGCTGGCATCTTACCGCAACAACCCACCCAGAAGCCCGCGCGCGAAGCGGCCCAAGGCTTCGCCGCCCAGGCTCGTCGCGATCGAGCCAACCATTGCAGTAACCCCGCTGGCCACCGGCGCGGCGCGGGATTTCTTGCCGGCGATCTGGGCGGCGACCATCGCACCGGCCGATGAGGCGACAGCGCCCATCGCGGCCTTGCCCGCACGGCCCCACAGTGTGGGGGACTGGCGCGGCTGGGCACGCTGGGCGTCTGCGCCCTGTTCCTGCACGGTTTGTGCCGCGGCGGCGGCGTCTGCTGCTTTTTGTGCCAGCACTTCGGCCGCGCTCTCGCGGTTGACGGCGGTATCGTACTTGCCGCCGAACGGGCTGGCGGACTGGATGGCAGCACGCTCGGCCGGGCTGACCGGCCCCAGGCGCGAGCGCGGCGGGGCGATCAGGGTGCGTGCGACCATGCCCGGCGCGCCATCGGCGTCGAGCATCGAGACCAGCGCTTCACCCACTTTGAGCTCGGTAATCGCCTGGCCCACGTCAAGATCGGGGTTGATGCGAAAGGTTTCAGCCGCGGCGCGGATCGCCTTCTGATCGCGCGGGGTGAACGCGCGCAGCGCATGCTGCACGCGGTTGCCCAACTGGCCCGCCACCTTTTCGGGAATATCGATCGGGTTCTGCGTGACGAAATAGACCCCCACGCCCTTGGAGCGGACGAGGCGGACGACCTGCTCCACCTTGTCCATCAGCGCATCGGGTGCATCGTCGAACAACAGGTGGGCTTCATCGAAGAAGAACACCAGGCACGGCTTTTCCGGGTCGCCCACTTCGGGCAGCGCCTCGAACAGTTCCGACAGTAGCCACAGCAGGAACGTGGCATAGAGCTTGGGGCTCTGCATCAGCTTGTCGGCGGCGAGCACGTTGACCATGCCGCGGCCCTGTTCGTCCACCTGCAGGAAATCGTGGATCTCAAAGGCCGGCTCGCCAAAGAAGCGATCGGCACCCTGGCTTTCCAGGCCGAGCAGCTGGCGCTGGATCGCCCCGACGCTGGCCTTGGTCACGTTGCCATACTTGGTGGCCAGCGCGCCAGCGTTTTCGGCGCAGGCGGCCAGCACGGCCTGCAGGTCGGCCAGGTCCACCAGCAGCAGGCCGTTGTCGTCGGCATAGCGGAAAGCGATGGTCAGCACGCCTTCCTGGGTTTCATTAAGGCCCATCAATCGTGCGAGCAGCAGCGGCCCCATTTCGGAAATCGTGGTGCGGATGGGGTGGCCCTGCTCGCCATACAGATCCCAGAACACCGCCGGATTGTCGGCATAGGCATAGTCGGCAATGCCCAGGTCCTTGGCGCGCTGTTCCAGCGAGGCGGCGTGCTTGAACGTGGGGCTGCCAGGCATGGCGATGCCGGAAAGATCGCCTTTCACGTCGGCCAGGAACACCGGCACCCCGGCGCGGCTGAATTGTTCGGCCATGCCTTGCAAGGTCACAGTTTTGCCGGTGCCGGTGGCCCCGGCGACCAGGCCATGGCGGTTGGCCCGGCCCAGCAACAGCACTTCGCGTTCGCCCTTCGCGCCCAGGCCCAGGAAAATCTCGTCCATCCGCCGCACTCTCTCTCGATTTGTTGCCTTGCTGTGTAGGATGAGCCGCGATTGCCCGCGAGGGCTTTTTGCATCCGCATCGGCTTGTCGCTATGCGCGTGGGGTCATGACACGCGCCCCCTTTCTTTTGCTCGATGATGCCCGCCAAGGCGATCACGGCTCGGCCCGCCTCTATGAAGCGCCGCTGGAGATCGTGGTGGCGCGCCGGCCCGAAGAGGTGGACGCGGCCCTGGCGCGGATCGGCGCAACGCCGGGATGGTGGGCCGGCGCGCTGGCCTATGAAGCCGGGCTGGCACTGGAAGAGCGGCTGCTGCCGCGCGCGGCGGCGCGCAGCGGCAGTGCCGGGCCGCTGGTGTGGTTTGCCCGCTTTGCGCAGATGACGCCGATGGCCAGCGCAGACGTGGCAGCCTGGCTGGCGCGCGAAAGCGCCGGGCAGGGCAGCGGCGGCCGGCTGGGTCCGCTAGGCCCGACGCATTCAACCGGCGGCTATGCCCGCGCCTTTGCCCAGGTGCAGGAAGCGATCCGCAGCGGCGATATCTATCAGGCCAACCTGACGTTCCAGCTGGCCGGTTCCTGGCAGGGTGATCCGCTGGCGATCTATGCCGCGCTGCGTGGTGATGCGCTGGCCGGGCATGGCGCCGTCTTGTGGGATGGATCGCACTGGCATCTCTCGGTCTCGCCCGAGCTGTTTTTCGAATGGCGCGGCGATCGTGTGACCGTGCGCCCGATGAAAGGCACGGCGCCGCGCGGCGCCACTCCGCAGGAAGATGCCGCGCTCAAGGCCGCGCTCGCTGCCAATCCCAAGGATCGCGCTGAAAACCTGATGATCGTTGACCTGATGCGCAACGATCTGTCGCGCGTGGCCGTGCCCGGCACGGTCAAGGTGCGCGATGCCTTTGCCGTGGAAAGCTATCCCACCGTGCACCAGATGGTCACCACAGTGACCGCGCAGATGCAGCCCGGCGTGGCCGTGGCCGATGTGTTGCGCGCCATCTTTCCCTGCGGATCGATCACCGGCGCGCCCAAGATTCGCGCGATGGAGTGGATCGACATAGCCGAACGCGATGCGCGGGGACTCTATTGCGGGTCGATCGGCTTTGTCGATGTGCCCGACACTGCGGCGCCTGATCGCGGTGATGCGCCGGGGGCTGGCAGCGCGGCGTTCAATGTGGCAATCCGCACCGTGCGCCTGGTGCCAGACCATCCCGGCGCGGCCGGCGGGCGGGCGACCATGGGGGTCGGCTCGGCCGTGGTCGCGGATTCCGTCATGATGGGCGAATGGCGCGAATGCGTGGTAAAGGGGAATTTCTTGCGCCTGAACGCCGGCAGTGCCGATCTGATCGAGACCATGGCCTTTGATCCGACGGCGGGGATCCCGCTGCTGGAGCGGCATCTCGAGCGGATGAAGCAAAGTGCGCAGGCATTGGGCTTTGCGTTCGATCGCCATGCCTTGCGCAACGCCATCCATGCGCTGTGTTTCGATCTCGATGCCCCGGCCAAGGTGCGCCTGGTGGTGGCGCGCAGCGGCGCCCATGCGCTGGAGGCAGCGCCGCTGCCGCCTGCCTTTGCTGGGCCGGTTACCTGCGCCGTGCTGCCCCTGCCGGTCAGCACCGGCGACTGGCGCCTGCGCCACAAGACCACCGATCGCGGCTTTTACGAGGCCGGCCTCAAGGCGGCGCGTGGTGTTGGCGCGAAGGAAGCCCTGTTGCGCCGCGACGATGGGCTGATCACCGAAGGCTGCTTTACCTCCGTGTTCGTGGAGCGCGACGGCGTGCTCGTCACCCCGCCGGCCGATCTGGGCCTGCTGCCCGGTGTGCTGCGCGCGCAATTGCTGGAAGAAGGCCGCGCGGTGGAGGGCGAGGTTCGCCTGGAAGACCTGGCGCAGGGCTTTTTCCTGGGCAATGCGTTGCGCGGCCTGATGCCAGCGCGCCTCCTGGGCCAGGGCTGAGCCATCATGGACAGCCACGCCACCAGCGCCGCGCTGGGCCGCATCGCGCCTTCGCGCACCAATGCGATGACCGACCGCGCGATCGAACTGCGCGCCGCCGGGCGTGACATCATCTCGCTGTCGGTGGGGGAACCCGATTTCCCCACGCCGCCCCATGTGATCGCGGCGGCCAAGGCGGCGCTCGATACCGGGCAGACCCGCTATACCGCCGTGCCTGGCACCCTGGCCTTGCGTGAAGCAGCCGCTCTGCATTTCCAACGCGACCTTGGCCTTGCCGTGCCACCAAGCCAGGTGATCGTGACGGCAGGTGGCAAGCAGGCGATCTTCGAGGCGCTGCTTGCCACGCTCAATCCGGGTGATGAGGTGCTGATTCCCTCGCCTTGGTGGGTCAGCTATCCCGAAATCGTGCGCTTTGCCGGGGCCAGCGTGGTCGATCTGCCGACGCAGGCCAGCAGCGGGTTTCGCATCACGCCCGACCAACTCGCCAGCGCGATCACGCCCGCCACACGCTGGCTGCTGCTCAACAGCCCGGGCAATCCCACCGGGGCCACCTATCCGGCGGCGGAACTGCGCGCGCTGGGCGACGTGCTGCGCCGTTTCCCGCGCGTGCTGGTGCTGTCTGACGATATCTATGCCCCGCTGCGCTATGGCGGCGGGGCGCATGCCACGCTGGCAGTGGAATGCCCCGATCTGGCCGACCGCGTGTTGACGGTGTCGGGCGTTTCGAAAAGCCATGCGATGACCGGCTTTCGCATCGGGGTTTCGGCCGGGCCGGAATGGCTGATCAAGGCCATGGCCAAGCTGCAATCGCACAATTCGGGCAATCCCTGTTCGATCGCCCAGGCCGCCGCCACGGCGGCATTGGCCGGCCCGCAAGAATTTCTGGCCGATTGGCGCGAGCGTTTCCGCGCCCGGCGCGACAAGGTCGTCGCCGCGATCAACGCCATCCCCGGCCTGTCGACGCCAGTGCCCGATGGCGCGTTCTACTGCATGATCGATGCCGCGCCCTTGATGGAGCGCTTTGGTGATGACGAGGCGCTGGCCCTGCATCTGCTGGAACATGGCGTGGCGGTGGTGGCGGCCTCGGCGTTTGGCGGTGCGCAGGGCTTCCGCATCTCGTTTGCCGCCGATGATGCCGTGCTGGATGAAGCGCTGCGGCGCATTGCGGCGGCGCTGGCCTGAGGATTTACGCCCGCCGCGCTTGCCCGCCGGCGATTTCGCGCGCAAGGGGTGGGCATGATCGAAATCCCCATCCTGTTCGAAGACGGCGAAGCGCTGGTCATCGACAAGCCGGCCGGCCTGCCGCTCGACCGGCCGCGTGCCGGCGGCATCTCGCTGGAAGACCGTCTCGATGAATTGAAGCTCGGCTTCCAGCGCCTGCCCGCGCCGGTCCACCGGCTCGACCGCGACACCTCGGGCTGCCTGTTGCTCGCGCGCAATCCCAAGGCGCTCAAGCGCTTTTCCGCCGCGTTCGAAGCGCGCCAGGTGGAAAAGGTCTATTGGGGCGTGGTGGCTGGCGATGTCGAAGGAACGGCTGGCACCATCGCGCTCAATCTGTCCAAGATTTCCAGCGCGGCGGCCGGCTGGCGCATGATCGCGGCCAAGAAGGGCAAGCCCGCCGTCACCCACTGGCGCGTGCTGGCCCGGCTGCCGGGCCGCACCCTGGTGGAGTTTCGCCTTGAAACCGGCCGCACCCACCAGGTCCGCGTCCATGCGCTGACTGGCCTGGGTGCCCCGCTGCTGGGCGATCCGGTCTATGGCGATGGCAAGGGCGCGGCCCGCACTCTGCTCCACGCCACGCGGCTGGTGATGCCGCGTGAAGGCAAGGAGGCCATCGTGGCCGAAGCGCCGATCCCGGCCGATATTGCGGGCTTGGGCTTCACGCTGTGACCGACACTCCCGAGGCGATCGTGGCCCGTGCCATGGGCCTTGTGGAGGAAAGCTTCATCGCGGCTGCCGGGCCGGGCGGACAGAATGTCAACAAGGTGGCCACGGCGGTGCAACTGCGCATTAACGTGTTCGCCTTGCGCCTGGCCCCGCCGGTGTTTCACCGGCTCAAGGAACTGGCCGGCAGCAAGTTTACCGCTGGCGGCGAGATCGTGCTGACCGCGCGCCGCTTTCGCACGCAGGAAGCCAACCGCGAAGATGCCCGCGTCCGGCTGGCCGACCTGCTGCGCGACGCGTGCAAGCTGCCGGAAAAGCGCGCCAAGTCGCGCCTCAATCGCGTAGGCAAGGTGCAGCGCCTGCAAGGCAAGAAGATCCGCGGCGCGGTCAAGGCCGGCCGCGGCAAAGTCCGCCTGGATTAGGCGGACCGATCCTTCACACCATGTCCTGCGGCCGTACCAGGCGGTCGAACATGGCTGCGTCCACCAGGCCCAGCGCCAGCCCGGCCTCGCGCAAGGTCAGTCCCGCCGCATGGGCGTGCTTGGCGATCTTGGCGGCATTGTCATAGCCGATTTCGGGGGCCAGCGCCGTTACCAGCATCAGCGAGCGATCGACCAGTTCGGCAATGCGGCGCGTGTTGGGCTCGATCCCGTCGACACAGCGCACGGCAAAGCTTTCCATGCCCACGGCAAGCAAGTGAACCGAGCGCAGCACCGCCGCGCCGATCATCGGCTTGAACACGTTAAGTTCCAGATGCCCCTGCAGGCCGCCCAGCGTCACCGCCTGATGGTTGCCGATCACTTGCGCGGCCACCATGGTCAGCATCTCGCACTGCGTGGGATTGACCTTGCCGGGCATGATCGAACTGCCCGGTTCGTTGGCCGGCAGGTCAAGCTCGCCCAGGCCAGACCGCGGGCCTGACCCCAAGAGCCGGATATCGTTGGCAATCTTGGTCAGCGCCACGGCGAGCGTCGCCAGGGTGGCGGAAAACTGCACCAGGGCATCGTTGCTGGCTAGCGCTTCGAACCGGTTTGGCGCCGGGACAAAGGCATGGCCGGTAAGGTCGGCCAACTGAGCGGCCATCGCCTCGGCAAAGCCCTCTGGCGCATTGAGTCCGGTGCCCACCGCCGTGCCGCCCTGGGCGAGGCGCAGCAGGTGCTCCTCGGCATGGCGCAAGCGCTGATGGGCATCGCGCAATTGCTGGACATAGCCGGAAAATTCCTGCCCCAGCGTCAGCGGCGTGGCATCCTGCAGATGGGTGCGCCCGATCTTGACGATCCCGGCCCATTCGCGCGCTGCCGTGTCGAGCGATCCGGTCAGCAGGTCGAGGGCCGGGAGCAGTTCGCGGTTGAGCGCAACCACCGCTGCCACGTGTAGCGCGGTGGGAAAGCTGTCGTTCGACGATTGCCCGCGGTTCACATGGTCGTTGGGGTGCACCGGGCTCTTGCCGCCGCGCGTGCCGGCCAGTTCCTCGTTGGCGCGGCCGGCAATCACCTCGTTGACGTTCATGTTGCTCTGCGTGCCACTGCCGGTCTGCCAGATCACCAGCGGGAACTGGTCATCGTGATGGCCGACCACCACTTCGGCGGCGGCCTTTTCGATGGCATCGGCAAGCCGGGCATCGAGCCCATGGGCGCGGTTGACGCGGGCGGCAGCCTGCTTGACCAGGGCCAGGGCGTGGACGATGCCGATCGGCATGCGCTCGCCCGCGCCGAACGGGAAATTCTCGATCGAGCGCTGGGTCTGCGCGCCCCAATAGGCGGTATTGGGCACCGGGATCGTGCCGATGCTGTCGCTTTCGATGCGGGTGGTCATGCCGGGGTCCTTTCGCGGCGCCGGGGCGGCGTGGACCCCGGTGGTGTCAAAGTGGGCGGTGGGTTGTGGCGGCCTGGGCGCGGCGCTGGAGAAAGCGGGCTTCGACCGTGGGGCCGGCCTGTTCGGCCAGAAGGGACAGCGCGGCATGCAGGCCGCGCTCGGCCAGGCGATCCACCGCCTGGTCGGGCGCAATGCCCAACTCGCGCGCCAGATCGCGGATCGCGCGTGCCATCTCGATGAATTCCAGTTCGCTCTCGCGTGCCGCGCGCCATTCCGCCGAAGGGGAAAAGCTGTGGTGCATATCCATGCCGTTGCTCCTGCCGTTGTTGCCGGACAGAGGCTAGCAGTTGCCGGACGGGCAGGGCTTTAAGGGAGGGCATAGGCATAATGCGGAGGGGCTTAACCCAGCCGCACGGGCGAGGGATCGCCATGGAGCGCGATCAGGTCTGCGCGTGCCCTGGCCCTGGCCCGCAGGAATGCGCCCTCCACCGCGTCGGCGCTCTGCCCCGCCTGCCGCGCGATCATGGTTAGTGCGCTGGCAAGACCCTGCTCGACCATGGCGTCAAGCAAGGGGCGCGGATGCAGCGCGCGGTCGGCCGCCATCGCCTTGAGCGCGCGCACCGTTTCGGCAAATTCGAACGCGGTGAGGCGTGCGGATTCGTATTCCTCCTTGCGCTGCAGTGCGTTTCGCAGATCAAACGCCATGGCGGTCGCTCCTCTTGCACCCACACGATACTGTGCCAGATGGAGCCCGCCTTGACCCACGGCAAGTGTGCCGGGGCATTTTGGGGGTAGGAGCGGGGCATAGCCATGGGCACCAGTGAAATCTTCCTGATCGCGTTGACGATCATCCTGGCGGTGCCATGGCTGGTCTGGCGCGTGTTCAACCGTGATGATCATGCGCCGCTGGTGGTGGTGCAGATCGTGGGCGGCATCCTGCTCGGGCCGGGCGTGCTCGGCGCGCTTTATCCCGGCTATTACGCGTTCGTGTTCAATCCGCAGGTGATCGGCGCTCTCAACGGCGTGGCCTGGTGGGCGGTCAGCCTGTTCGTGTTCATCGCCGGGGTGGAACTCGATCTGGCCGATGCCTGGGGCAATGCCCGCGAAACCCTGATCACCGCCAGTTGCGCGCTGCTTACCCCGCTGCTGCTGGGCGCGGTGGCGGCGGCCGCGCTGCTCACCGTGCCGGGCTGGCTTGGCCCCAAGGGCACCTGGGGGCAGGGTGTTGCCGGCATCGGCATGGCCTGTGCCGTTACTGCGCTGCCGATCCTGGTGCTGCTGATGGAAAAGCTCGGCATCTTCCGCACGGCGCTGGGCCAGCGCCTGCTGCGCTATGCCAGCATGGACGATGTGGCGATCTGGGGCGTGCTGGCGCTGATCCTGCTGGATTGGCAGCGCATCGGGCGCCAGGGCCTGTTCCTGGTGGTGTTTGCCGTGGCGGCCTGGGGCGTGCGCCGGCTGATGGACCGTGTGCGTGAGGATGATCGCTGGCATATCGCACTGGTCTGGCTGGCGGCGGTGGGTTTTGCCGCCGATTGGTCGGGGCTGCATTTCATGGTGGGCGCGTTCCTGGCCGGTGCGGTGCTTGACGCGCGCTGGTTCGAGCAGGGGCGGCGCGACGCGTTCCGCCATTTCCTGCTGCTGGCGGTGATGCCGGTGTTCTTCCTGTCCACCGGCCTGCGCACGCAATGGGGCCAGGTCGGCGGGCTGGGCCTGGCCGCGGTGCTGGGCGCGGCGGTGTTGCTGCTCGTGGCTTCGGTGGCCGGCAAGCTGATCGGCGTGCACCTCGCTGGCCGCATCCTGGGCTGGAAAAAGGGCGAGGCCAGCGTGATCGGCTGGATGCTCCAGACCAAGGCGCTGATCATGATCATCTTCGTCAACGTCCTGCTCGACAAGAAGATCATCACGCCCGAAGCGTTTACGGCGCTGCTGCTGATGGCGGTGTTGAGCACGATGCTGACCATGCCGATCGTCCGGCCCAAACTCAAAGGGCTGGCGGCAGCAAATTCTTGACGGATTGCCGCTAGGACAGGGGCCATGGCCGATTTCCTTGTCCTGGCGGCACTGGCGTGCTGGCTGTTCTTCGTATTCTGCGTGTGGCGGGCGCTGTGCCTGTTCGGCACCTGGTGTCCTGCGCCGGCAATGGTCTGGCGCAGCGACTATAGCGAGGGCCAGCAGTCCGAGGATTTCTGGTCTTTGGGGATGACGATGTTCACCTCGCGCGGATGGAACTGGCGCGATGGCGACGATACCCGCTATATCGAGGACGAAATCCGCTTTCGCGACCAGGACGGGATCGAGCGGCGCGCCCTGGTGCATCGCTGGGTCCACCGCGGGTGGAAGCCAGCGGGCGCCTATACCGTGTGGTATGATCCGGCCGATCCCACGCGCGCCACTGTGCTCGGCCCGTTCACATGGGGCGCCTGGGGCCTGCTTTCGCTGGTGCTGCTGTTCGTGGTGGTGCAGATGATCAGGACGATCGGCCTGCCGCCGATGCTGGCGGGCCTGTTGGGCTAGCCCTTCTGCGTTAGGCGCTTGGGCTAGCCGGGTGCGCCCCTATCTGCCATAGGCGGCGGCGTGACTGCCGTTATGCCCGATCTTTCGCCCGATCTTGATGCCGCGCGCCAGCGCCTGGCGCAGGTTTTCGGCTTTTCCGGCTTTCGCGGGGTGCAGGACCAGGTGGTGGGCCGCGTGCTCGGCGGGCGATCCACCCTGGCGGTCATGCCCACCGGGGCGGGCAAGTCGCTTACCTATCAATTGCCAGCGGTGATGCTGCCGGGCACCTGCGTGGTGGTTTCGCCGCTGATCGCACTGATGCACGACCAGTTGCGCTCGGCCACCGCCAACGGCATCCGCGCCGCCGCGCTGACCAGCGTGGACACCGACCGCGAATGGACGATCGAGCGGTTCCGCAATGGCGAGCTCGACCTGCTCTATGTCGCGCCGGAACGCGCCAGCCAGTCCCATTTCCGCGAGCTGCTGGGCAAGGCGCCGCTGGCGCTGTTCGCGATAGACGAGGCGCACTGCGTTTCGGAATGGGGCCACGATTTTCGCCCCGATTACCGCCTGCTGCGCCCGATGATGGACGCGTTTCCCGATGTGCCGCGGCTGGCGCTGACGGCCACGGCCGATCGCCACACCCGCGCCGATATCCTCGAACAACTCGGCATTCCCCACGATGGCCTGATCGTGGCCGGGTTCGATCGCCCCAACATCCAGTATCGCATCGCCCCGCGCGACAATCCGCTACGCCAGTTGACCCGCTTCATTGCCGAAAATCCCGGCCCCGGTGTGGTCTATGCCCCCACCCGCGCACAGGTGGAAAAGCTGGCCGAGCAACTGGGCGAAACCGGCCGCAGCGTGCTGCCCTATCACGCCGGGCTGCCGGCTGAAACGCGCGCGGCCAACCAGGAAGCTTTCGTCACCAGCGAAGACATGGTGATCGTGGCAACGGTGGCCTTCGGCATGGGCATCGACAAGCCCGACGTGCGCTTTGTCGCCCATGCCGGCCTGCCCAAGTCGATCGAGGGCTATTACCAGGAAACCGGCCGTGCCGGGCGCGATGGCGATCCCTCGGTGGCGCTGCTGCTGTGGGGGGCGGACGATTTCGCGCGCGCGCGCCAGCGTCTGGCTGAAGTGGACGAGACCCGCCGCCAGGGCGAGCGCACCCGCCTGGATGCGCTGGCTGGCCTGGTCGAAACCCCGGCCTGCCGCCGCGCCGTGCTGTTGCGTCACTTTGGCGAAGACCCGCCGGCCTCGTGCGGCAATTGCGACAATTGCCTCGATCCGCCAGGGCTGACCGATGCCACCGAACTGGCGCAGAAGCTGCTGTCGGCAGTCTATCGCACCGGGCAAAGCTATGGCCTGGGCCACCTCGAAAAGGTGCTTACCGGCGTGGCCGATGAACGCGTGACCGCGCGCGGCCACGATCAGCTTTCGGTGTTCGGCATCGTTCCGGCCGATCAGGCGCCCTTGCTCAAGGCGCTGGCGCGTGCACTCCAGGCGCGCGGCAGCCTGTTGCCGACCGAACATGGCGGCCTGGCGCTGGGCGGCGATGCGCGTGAAATCCTCAAAGGGCAGGCGCGGGTCGACGTCGTCCTGCCGCCGCTGCGCGAACGTGGCGGCAGCCGGCGCCGGGGCAAGGCCGGCAGTGGTGCCGCGCTCAATCCCGTGGGTGATCCGCTGTTCGATGCACTGCGCGCACTCCGCCGGGAAATCGCGCAGGAAGCCAATGTGCCGCCCTATGTGGTGTTTCACGATGCAGTGCTGCGTGAGATGGCGGCGGCACGGCCCACGTCGCTGGCTGAGATGGCGGCGATCGGCGGCGTCGGCACGCGCAAGCGTGATGCCTATGGTGATCGCTTCCTCGCCGTGATCCGCGCGCACCTCTAGTTGCGACCATCGGCCTGATGGCAGGGTGTGCCCCGGCGTGGCACAGCCGGCGCTGGAACCTAAATGGACGGTCAACCATTTTTCGCTAGGCTGCCTGCAATAGGTGGGGAGCCGAGTGAACGCCATGCTGACCGAAATACAAACCCGCCTGAGCCGGCACCGCACGTTGCGGCAGCGTCTGATGCTCCTGTCCGTGGCCGTTCTCGCCGCGATCCCTGCTGGTGCCCTGCTGGCGCAGTCAGCGCCCGGTGGCGCTCCATTCACTGTGGTCGAAACCGGCAAGGGGTATGACCATCTGCAGGATGCGATCAATTCGCTGGGCGAGGGCGACGGCACCATCCGCATCGCGCCCGGCACCTGGCACGATTGCGGCGTGCAGCCCCATGGCAATGTGACGTATGTCGCGGCCGTCCCCGGCCAGGCGATCTTCGATGGCAAGGTGTGCGAGGAAAAGGCCGCGCTCGTCATGCGCGGGCAATCGATGCGCGTGGAAGGACTGGTGTTCCAGAACATGCGTGCGTTTGATGCCAATGGCGCGGGTATCCGGCTCGAACGCGGTGACCTGACCGTGCGCGAGGCCTGGTTCCGCGATAGCGAGCAAGGCATTCTTTCCGCCAACTTCCCCGCTGGCCACGTGGTGATCGAACAATCGACCTTTACCCGGCTAGGCCGCTGCGATCGTGGGCTGTCCTGCGCGCATTCGCTCTATTTCGGTGACGAGGCCAGCGTCGTGATCCGCCGCAGCCGCTTCGAGCAGGGCACCGGCGGCCATTACGTGAAAAGCCATGCCGGCCGCATCGAAGTGACCGATTCGAGCTTTGACGATAGCCGCGGGCACACCACCAACTACATGATCGACCTGTCGATCGGCGCCACGGGCCTGATTTCAGGCAACTGGTTCGTCCAGGGACGCGACAAGGAAAACTACAGCACGTTCATTGCCAACGCCGCAGAAGGGCATGAGCACAGCGCCGATGGCCTGACTATCACCGGCAACACCGCGCGGTTGGTGCCCGGCCTGTCGCGCCCGACAGTGTTTGTGGCAGACTGGTCTGGTGACCGGATCACCGTGGGCAACAATGCGCTTGACCCCGGCATCGCCCGGTTCGAGCGGCGCTGACCTTGCCCTGCGGCGTCACGTTCCCTAGGTTGCCCGCGTGTTGAACCGGTTGCCCTTGCATCTGGCCGGCCGCCTGTGGGCGGCACTGCTGGTCCTGACGATTGCCCTGAGCGCCTTGGCGCCCGGGGCAGCGCCGGTTGCGCTGCGCAGTGGTTCGGCCTTTTCGGTCGATACCGTGGAAGTGGCCGTGGCCCCGGCCCGGCCGCAGGTGGCCGTGGCACGCATGGTGGCGTTGCCACCCGTGCCGCTCCTGCTGGCGATCGCCGTGGTGCTGCCGCTGCTGGTGGTGCCGATTCTGGCCCGCCAAGCCCAGGCGACGCCACCTGCCACCGGGCCGCCATTGCCCACTGCGCCGCTGCGCGCGCCTGGAACCCCGCGGGCCCCCCCGCACGCCTGACAAAAACCATGATCGCCCTGCGCTCTCGGTGGCGCGGGCCTGTACCGTTTTTGCCAGGATACCAGAGAAATGACCATTCAGACCCAGAGCGCCACGGCGCTCGCCCGCCGTGCGCATGTCGAAGCCCTGCTTGCCGCCTATCCCGATGTCACGCCCGAGGAACACGGCATGCTCGTCCACTACTTCAAGCGCGAGGCCAATGCCCTCGATGTGGGGATGATCGCCAGTAACGACACGATCGGGCGCGGCTATGCCCGCTTTCGCGCCGATCACCTCGATCGCTTTACGCTGGCCGATCTGGCCAAGGGCATTGCCGGTACCGCGGTGTTTGTGTTGTGCGTTGGGCTGGTGATGTTCCGCGCGTTCTGATCAACACGAAAAGCCCCCTCTTCTTTAGAGGAGGGGGTTGGGGGTGGTGGAAACCCAGCCCACCGAGCCGTTACTTCAGCAAGTGCCCGGTGCGATCGCGCTTGGTTTCGAGATAGCGCGCGTTGTGCGGGTTGGCCGGCAACTGGTGGGCGACCCGTTCCAGCACGGTTACGCCCAGCGCTTCAAGCGCCGCGACCTTGGCCGGGTTGTTGGTCATCAGGCGGATCTGCCGTGCCCCGATCAGGTCCAGCATCCGCGCCGCCACCGGAAAATCGCGTGCTTCAGAAGGCAGGCCCAGGCGTTCGTTGGCATCGACCGTGTCAAAGCCCTGGTCCTGCAACTGATAGGCGCGCAGCTTGTTGATCAGGCCGATGCCGCGGCCTTCCTGGCGCAGATAGAGCAGCACGCCCCAGCCACCCTGCGTCGTTTCGGCGGCCATCCGTGCCAGGGCGGCCTGCAACTGCGGGCCGCAATCGCATTTCAGACTGCCAAGGATATCACCGGTCAGGCATTCGCTGTGCAGCCGCACCAGCGGCGGCACGGCATTGTCCTGTTGCCCCACGATCAAGGCGACATGCTCGCGCAGATCGTCACGGGCGCGAAAGGCGATGATCTCTGCCTCTTCGCAAGCATCGACCGGCAGGCGCGCGCGCGCCTGGATCGTGAGATTGAGCGGGTCCTTGAATTGCGCCAGATCGGCCGCGGCCACGGTTTCGGCCACGTCGATCCCGCTGCCGACCAGGAATGCGGGTAGGATGCCGGCGAGCCGCGCCAGTTCCATCGCGGCTTCGGCGCCGGCCAGCGACGCGATCGGGCTGGCGCGAAATGGCCCGCGCAACGGGCTGGCGAGATCGTGTGCCGGATCGGCCAGATCGCGTGCTTTCGCCAGTGTGAACGGTTCGGCTGCGTGAATTAGTACCGGCGCATGGGGCACGGCGGCGTGGCGCTGGTTCGCCAGCTTGAGCGTGGCGGCGCGTGCGGCCGAAATCAGCATCTGCGCGGCATAGAGCCCGGGCTGGGCAAAGCCGGTTTCGGCCGGCAGCAGATCCAGCGCGCCGGCCGCATCCGTTACGCGGATCGCCCAGCCGTGGCGCAGGGCATCAAGCGCCCGTGCCACCCGGCGCGTCGCAGCCGCCGGCGTGGTCAAAGAGCAAACTCGGTGATCAGCGGCACGTGGTCGGAAGGCTGCTCCCAGCGCCGGGTTTCCTCGACAAAGCGATGCGAGAGCGATTGCGGCGCCAGGTCTGGCGAGGCCCACATGTGGTCGAGCCGGCGGCCCTGGTCCTTTTGCCGCCAATAGGAGCGATAGGACCACCACGAATAGTTGCGTTCCGGCGCGGGAATATGCTTGCGGCCCAGGTCTACCCAGCCATGGGCATCGGCAAAGCGCTGCAGCGTTTCCACCTCGATCGGCGTGTGGCTCACCACCTTGAGCAGCGCCTTGTGGTCGTAGACATCCTGCGGCAGCGGGGCGATGTTGAAATCACCGACGATCAGCGTGGGGCGATCGATCTTGTCGGCCCAGCGCGTCATCCGCTCCAGGAAATCGAGCTTCTGGCCGAACTTGGGATTGAGCGCGCGGTCGGCGATATCGCCACCGGCCGGGATATAGACGTTTTCCAGAATCAGGCCCTGGCCGGCGCCGAGCAGTTCCACGCCGACATGGCGCGCCTCGCCATTGTCCTGCCAATCGTGCCGGCTGAACTCGCGCAGCGGCAGGCGGCTGACCGTGGCCACGCCGTGATAGCCCTTCTGTCCGTGGATCGCGCGATGGGTATAGCCCAGGCTTTCGAACACCTCGTGCGGGAACAGGTGCTCTGCCACCTTGATCTCTTGCAGGCACAGCACATCAGGCTGTTCCGCTTCCAGAAAACGCACGACCTGATCGGCGCGCAGGCGGACGGAATTGATATTCCAGGTGGCGATCGAAACCATGGCAGCGCTTTACGATCGCCCGCCCACCCCGGCAAGGCGGATAAACATCCCCTGGTCCAAGGGGCTTCTTGTGGCGTTGCGGAGCTGGCCGGGCCGGCGCCGTTCACAGCCCGTGCGACGCCCGGCAACACGCCAAAACAGAAAACCCTCGGACCGGGGGCAATGGTCCGAGGGTTCCATGTGCGTTCGTCACGCGGTTGACGAGAGGTTGAAGTCAGACCGGGCAACAGGGGGGAAACCCGTCTTGTCCGTCTCGTCTGAAACCGTTCTAGGGGCGGGCCGCTTGCTGCCCGATGAACGGAAGGGTCTGGTTGTTCGCAAAGTGTCGCAGAGGGTCTGGTAACGATGATGAACCGTTCGCCCGCTGCGGCCAGCGGGTGCGTCAATGGCGGATTTGCGGGCGCGGGTCGTTGAAGCGGAAGGTGTTGGCCGGGACCGGTACGCCATATTGCTGGTTCGACAGGCGAATCGTGGTGCGCTGGTTCTGCGAATCGAGCGCCACCCAGCTATCGAGCTGCAGCCCGCCCGGCGCGCCGGGCTTGCGGACCATGATCATGGTCATCGTGCCATATTCGGGATGGCGCGGATCCTTGATTTCCAGGCTGACAACGTCGGGGCTGGTGGTGGGCAGCAGGCGGGCATAGCGCGCCACGTCCTTGTCCGGGTTGAGCAGCGCGCCCAGCGGGCTGTTGCGAATCGGCCAGCGCGACACCTGCCGCACTTCATAGTCGATCACGGTCAGCGCCGCGCCATCGGATACGATCAGCAGCGGCACGCCCGGCTGGTACTGAAAGCGGATCTTGCCGGGGCGTTGCAGCGTGACCGTGCCGGTTAAACGCTGGCCGTTGCGATCGGTCTGCACGAAATCGGCGCGCATCGTCGAAATCGCGCGCAGTGCGGCAACAGCGCGGTCGACATCGTTGGCAGGGGCTGCTGCCGGCGCAGCGGGGGCGGCCAGCGCGGTGGGCACGCCCGGCGAAACGAAAAGTGCGGCAGCCAGGCCGGCAATCGGCCCGGCGCGCAGGATCTTGGTCAAGCTGTTCATCGGCACTCCTTGAGGCAGTCGCATTGAACTGCCCGTGAACCTTTCGGTTCCGAATCGCCCCGGCGGCAGCCGAAAACACAAAAGGCCGGAGACAAGCCCCGGCCTTTTGCATGTTCTGGCAGGAAAGCCTTCAGATCACTTGATCTTGGCTTCCTTGAATTCCACGTGCTTGCGCACCACCGGGTCGTACTTGCGGAACGACATCTTTTCGGTGGTGTTGCGCGGATTCTTCTTGGTGACATAGAAGAAGCCGGTGTCTGCGGTCGAAACCAGACGAATCTTGACGGTAGTTGGCTTTGCCATGGGCTTGTCCTGAATTCCTTCTAGGCGTCGGCGCGCCGCTTGCTCAAACAAAACGGGCGGCGCGCGCCGCCCTGACAGGTGGCCGCCATTGCGGTAGGCGGCCGTGAAAGTCAAGCCTTGTAGAAAGGAAACAGGGCGCCAAGGCTGATGCCTGGCGCCCCGAAATCCTTTGTCCGCGGGAGATCAGTGGGCCTTTTCGGCCTTTTCCGCGTTTTCCTTGATCGCCGAAGCTTCGTCCTTGCCTTCGGCGCGGACGGCATCGGCCTTGCTGTTCATCTTGTCAGCGGCAGCGCCGGTAGCGTCGGCGGCCTGCGAATCGATGGCGTCGGCAGCAGCGTCCGACTGGGCAGCAACGGCGTCAGCCGTCTTGTCGGCAGCCTTTTCCTGCTTGCTTTCGCACGCAGCGAGGCTGAGGCCGAGCGCGGCGACGGGCAGAACGAGGGCGTACTTGGCGAACTTCATAACGGGCTCTCCCTGTTAGTTTGGCCGGAATGGCCGGCTCAGCGCACCGAACCGCGGCGCACGAGATTGACAATGGCCAGAAGAATCAGCGCGCCGAGGAACGAGACCACCAGGCTGCCGGCCGAGATGCCGTTGGTGATGCTGCCGCCGCCGAGCAGCGGGCCAAGCAGGAAGCCGCCGAGCATGGCGCCGACGATGCCGACGACGATGTTCAGGAAGACACCCTGCTGGGCGTCAGTGCGCATGACGATGCTGGCAAGCCAGCCCAGAACGCCGCCAACGATCAAGAGAACGATAAGGCCCATGACGGTTTACCCCTTTGTTGTTGCCACGAGTGGCTGTCTGGGTGGGATAATTCGCCACGGGGGGGTTGGTTCCGCATTTGCGACAGAACGTTGCATGCCCCTCTTGCAGGCCGTGAAAAACCCCGCCGCCCGGGTGGGCTGCGGGGGCATCGGCAATGTCATCGGCAGGGGCAGAAATGCGCGTTTTTTTAGACGCCGAGCAACCACACCAATGCGCCCGCACCGATCACGATGCGGTACCAGGCAAAGGGCGCAAAGCCGTGGCGGCCGATATAGGTGACGAAGAACTTGATCACCACCAGCGAGACGAGGAACGAGACCACGCCGCCCACGGCGATATCGCCCCAGCCCACGCTGGCCGCGCCGCTGGTCAGTTCGTGGCGATTGTCCCACAGCTGCTTGGCCGTGGCACCGAACATCGTCGGAACGGCCAGGAAGAAGCTGAATTCTGCCGCCGTCTTGCGGTTGATGCCCATGGACAGGGCACCCATGATGGTGGAGGCCGAACGCGACATGCCCGGGATCATGGCCAGGCACTGCATCACCCCCACGGCCAGCGCCTTGGGTAGCGGCAGCTTGCTGACCGGCTGGTATTCGCCCTGCCGCGCGAGCCGCTCGATCACCAGGATCAGCACGCCACCCACGACCAGCGCGGCGGCCACCACCGCCGGGGTTTCCATCAGCATGTCGATCTTTTTCTTGAGCAAAACGCCCAGGATCGCCGAGGGAATGAACGCCACCAGCACGTTGCGCACGAAGTGCAGCGAATCGGGATCGGCCCGCAGCGCCCCCTTGGCGACATCGACGAAAGTGCGCCAATAGAGCACCACCACCGCCAGGATCGCCGGCAGCTGGATCACCACGTTGAACACTTCCCATTCCTTGGCGTTGAAGCCGAGGAGTTCGGTGGCGAGGATCAGGTGCCCGGTGGAGGAAACGGGAAGGAACTCGGTGAGGCCTTCGACGATGCCGAGAATGACGGCAGTAATGGTGTGGCTGTCCATGGGCACCCGACTTGCCGCAGTGCAGCACTGCTTTCAAGCCGTTCCATGCATTGCCCACATGGCAAATCGGTAACCTTGGCGCCGGCAGCGGTACGAAAGAGCCGTGGCGCTGGCGCTCAGGCCCCTTCGAACTGCATGCGGGCAAGCCGGGCATAGAGCCCGTCGGCGGCCATCAGGCTGGCGTGGTTGCCTTGTTCCACGATCCTGCCGCCATCCATCACGACGATGCGATCGGCCGCGCGCACGGTGGCAAGGCGGTGGGCGATGACCAGCGTGGTGCGCCCCTGCATCAGGTGATCGAGCGCATCCTGCACCAGGCGTTCGCTTTCGGCGTCAAGCGCGCTGGTCGCTTCGTCGAGCAGCAGGATCGGCGCATCGCGCAGCAGCGCGCGGGCAATGGCCATCCGCTGGCGCTGCCCGCCTGACAGGCGCGCACCGCTTTCGCCCAGGAACGTGTCGAGCCCCTCGGGCAGGGCTTTCAGAAATTCCTCGGCATTGGCGGCGCGGGCCGCCGCCCAGATCGCCTCGTCGGTGGCGTCCCACGCGCCATAGCGCAGGTTGTCGCGCGCGCTGGCGGCAAACAGCACTGCTTCCTGCGGCACCAGGGCCATACGTGCGCGGATTTCCGAAGGATCGGCCTGGGGCAGCGGCACGCCATCGATGCGCACCACGCCGCCCTGCGGATCGTAAAACCGCTGCGCCAGCAGGAACAGCGTGGATTTGCCAGCGCCCGAGGGGCCGACGATCGCCACCGTTTCACCCGGCTCCACCGTCAGCGAGAAATCGGCCAAGGCGGAAATCTCGGGCCGGCTGGGATAGCGGAAGGCCACGTTCTGGAACGCCAGCGCGCCGCGCGGCGGGCTCGGCAGCGTGATCGGTCGCGCCGGCGGGGCGATATCGGGCTGTTCGAGCAGCAGTTCGTTGAGCCGGCCAGCCGCACCCGCGCCGCGCAGCAGATCGCCATAGACCTCGGTCAGGGCGCCACACGATCCGGCGACGATGCCGCCGGTCAGCACGAAGGCGGCGATCGTGCCGCCGGTCAGCGATCCGTTGGATACGCCCAGCGCGCCCTGCCACATCAGGGCGGTGATTCCTCCCATGACCAGGAAAATCACCACCGCGGTCATCACTGCGCGGATCAGGATGCGGCGGCGCGCGGTATCGAACGTGCGCTCCACCGCGCCGGCAAAGCGCGCGCGTTCGCGGCCTTCCTGGCCGAACGATTGCACGATGCGGATCGCGCCCAGCACTTCGGCGGTCATCGCGCCGATATCGGCGACGCGATCCTGGCTCGATCGCGAAACCTTGCGCAGGCGGCTGCCGAACCAAGCGATCGGAAAGATCACCACCGGAATGCCGATGACCAGCCCGGCGGTCAGCTTGGGCGCCAGGAAGAACAGGTAGATCAGCCCGCCCAGCGCGGTGATGGTGTTGCGCAGCGCGATTGAAACGGTAGTGCCCACAACCTGCTCGATGATCGCCGTGTCCGACGTCATCCGTGAAGAGATTTCCTTGGGGCTGTTCGTCTCGAAAAAGGCCGGCGGCAGGCGCAGCAGATTGGATTGCACACGGGCGCGGATATCGGCCACGACCCGCTCGCCCAGCCACGATACGTAGTAAAAGCGGATGGCGGTGGCAAAACCGAGCACCACCACGATCAGCAGCAGGGTGTGGAACGCCTGGTCGATCACGCCGGGTTGGGCGTGGGGGCCAAAGGCTTGGTCGACGATGCCCTTGAAGCGGGCGGGAATGGCAATGGTCGCGGTCGAGGTGGTGACCAGCGCGATCAGCGCGGCGGCGACCTGGCCAGGATATTTGATCGCCTCGCGCCAGATCATGCGCAGCGGGGTGAGGCGGCGCGGCGCGGGCGGCACGGTGAGGGTTTCATCCGCGTCCGCCGGCGCGCCTAGGGCCGGTGCGGGCGCCTGCCCAACGGCAGGGTTGGAGCCGGGGGCGGGCATGTCCGGCGCGGGCCGTTCCTGGGGAACCTCTTCCATGGGGCGGACCTAGCCGATGGCGCGCCAGACCGGAAGGGGCCTTGCGTGCACCAGGCCATGTTCCCATCTGTTGTGGACTGATTACCGCGCGCCCTGTCCATGATGCTGCATTGCAGCCAGCGCGATTCGCAGGCACTATCGCGGCAAGGGACGCATGATTGCCGCGCTGCGCCACGCCATGCCGGCGGGCCGCGCGCGGCGGGCAGCGGATAGAAAGGCAAGTATCCACGTGCTGTACAAGGCTTATGAAATCCAGCGGTCGCTGATGAATGCGAGCAGTGCCTGGGCCTCGATGATGGCCGACCTGCTCAATGATCCGCGGCTGCCCTTTTCCGCCTATGGCCCCAACCAGACCATGGCTTCCGCGCTCGACGTGTTTGCTCACGCCACCGCGCCGCGGGGCAAGCCGGCGTTCGGGATCCGCACCATCCAGGTCGATGGCCAGGTGCACGCGGTGCACGAAACCACCGTGGTGCATCGCCCGTTCGGCGATCTCAAGCGCTTTACCCATGATGGCCTCGGCGCCGATGCGCCGCGCTTGCTGCTGGTGGCGCCGATGAGCGGGCACTATGCCACGCTGCTGCGCGGGACGGTGGAACGCCTGCTGGAACGGGCCGAGGTCTACATTACCGACTGGGCCGACGCAAAATATGTGCCGCTGGCCGAAGGACACTTCAATCTCGACGACTACATCGACTATCTTATCGGCTTTCTCGAGCATATCGGCCCGGGCACGCACATGATGGCAGTGTGCCAGCCTTCGGTGCCGGCCTTTGCCGCCACGGCGGTGCTGGCCGCGCAGAAGCATCCCTGCCGCCCACTGACGCTGACGATGATGGGCGGCCCGATCGACACGCGCGAGAGCCCCACGGCGGTCAACGATCATGCCGTGACCAAGCCTTACGTCTGGTTCAAGCACAACGTCATCACCACCGTGCCGGAAAACTATCCCGGCGCCGGACGGCAGGTCTATCCCGGCTTCGTCCAGCTCACCAGCTTCATGTCGATGAACCTGGGCAGCCACATGATGAGCCATTACAAGCTGTTCCAGCACATGGTGCAGGGCGCGGAAGAAAGCGCCGAGGCGACCAAGACGTTCTACGATGAATATCGCTCGGTCTGCGATCTGCCGGCCGAATTCTATCTCCAGACGGTGGACGTGGTGTTTCAGCGCCACGCGCTGCCGCAGGGCGAATTCATCCATCGCGGCCAGCCGGTTGACCTGGGCGCGATCACCGATACCGCGATCCTGTGCATCGAGGGGGAGCGCGACGATATTTCCGGCATCGGCCAGACCCGCGCCGCGCTCAACGTCACGCCCAACCTGCCGGCCGACATGAAGCAGTACCTGCTGGCGCCCGAAGTGGGCCACTATGGCATTTTCAACGGCTCGCGCTGGCGTAAGAGCATTGCCCCGGTGATCGAGGCATGGATGGCCCGCTTTGCCACGCGCGACGATGCCGCCGACGGCAAGCCGCGCCGTGGGCGCAAGCTGGCCGCCGTAAATTGAACTGAGCCGTTCTGCACCGCCGGCGCTTCTGTCGCGTCGGCGGTGTTTTCGTGGGGCTGGGCCTCAGGCCTGGGCAGGGATCGCCCGGCGCTGTACGAACGGCACCGGCGCGGCCCGTCGCACCCGGCCGATATAGGCCGAAAGCCCGCATTGCAGCCCCACCAGCATGTAGCAGAACGGCTGGAACGCGATGCCGACGAAGGTCGAGCCGACGAGGTAGCAGATCTGCGCCTGTTGCAGCGCATCGGCCAGCGGCGAAACCCAGGCAAATCCTTCGGGCGGGTCCTTGCGATAGCGCCGCCGGATCAGTTCCATCTGGAACACGCCCATCAGGTGCAGCAGCAGCCACAGGGCAAGGCCGGGGTAGCCCTGCTCGCCCAGCATCTCGAAATAGGCCGAGTGATAGGCGCGGCCCTTTTCCTCGATATGGTCGGTCTCGATCGCGGCGTTGTTGGCGCCGGCATAGTCAGCCTTGACCGTGTCATAGCTCACGCTGTTCTGGCGAAAGGCGTCGAAGCCGCCGCCGAACGGGTGAGTCTTGGCAAATTCGATGGTCCATTTCCACACCGCCACGCGGGTGGAAGCAGATTGGTCGGCCTGGTGATTCTTGATCGTGCCCATGCGCTCGGTAAAGCTCGACGGCAGCAGCGGCACCGCGATCAGCGCCCCGGCACAGACGATGCTGATATAGAGCATGCGCCGCCGGGTGGAGCGCAGCATCATCACCGCCAGCACTGCCGCGCAGATCAGCCCGGTGCGCGCCTGGGTGCCCACCGGCATGAGCAGGCAGGAAAAGCAGATGCCGGCGGCAAACAGCTTGGCCTTCCAGTCCGGCTTGAAGATGGTGCCGTGATTGGCCAGCCATAGCGCCAGGGGAATGACGCACATCGCCACGGTGGAAATGATCGAGCCTTCATAGAGGCCGGTATTGTCGTTCACCAGCAGGCGCAGTTCGCCATAGCCGCCGCCCGAGCTGAGCGTCTTGATCCCCCCGCCGATGACGATCACCCCCACCGAGAGCACCATGGTCAGCGTCAGCGCCTCGATGCGCAGGCGGGTGCGCAGGGTCAGCGGCAGGAACAGCGCGAAGATCAGCGCTTTCCACACCCAGTCCCACTTCGCCGCCGCCTCTACCGGGAAATCGGCGGTGCGGGTGGTGAGGCCGCAATAGACTAGCAGCAGGAGCAGCACGAACTGGCGTGGCGAGATGCGTATGCCGTTCTTGTCTTCGGCCACGATCCAGCCCAGCAGGGCGCAGGAAAACGCGATCAGCGAGATCGGGATGTGCGTAAGGAAACCCCAGCTGACCTTCTGCGGCGCGACGATATCGATATAGGCATAGGCCATCACGAACAGGAACGGCCGCTTGAGCCCGGCGCCCAGGAACGCCAGGCAGAACGCCGTGAAGAACAGGTCAAGCATCGCGCCCGGTCCTGTCGGGGTTGTTCGCGTTGGCCTGGGCACCGTCGCTATCGGGGCGTGGGCTGGGGCGCCGCCCCATCAGCGGCTGGCGGCGATTGGGCAGGGCGGGGTCATCGTCCAGATCGGCGCGGTGGACGAGCTTCCAGATCATCAGCGCCATCAGGATATGCGGCACGAAGATGGTAATCTTGTCGATCATCGTTGCGCGCCGCCTGCCATAGCCGCCGGGAATAGTGCCGCAGGGTTGACGCCGCGTTAAGCGAAGAATTTGCAGCGCGTTAAGGCTTGCTGTGCCAAGCATCGGGGATGGCCCGGATTCTCCACGTCCTCGATCACTCCCTGCCGCTACACAGCGGCTATACCTTTCGCACGCGCGCGATCCTCAAGGCGCAGGAAGGCCATGGGCTGGAAGTGCGCGGGCTGACTGGCCTGCGCCACGGTGTCTCCCCGACTGAACCCCGGCCCGAACCTGCGCCGGGCAGCGCACCGGGCGATGACCTGGAAATCCATGACGGCCTGCGCTTTCACCGCACCCCCGGCGTGGCCTCTGGCCCGCCGGGGGTGCGCGAATGGCGCGAGGCCGGGGCGCTGGCGGATCGCATCGTCGACCTGGCGCGCCAGTGGCGGCCCGACGTGTTGCATGCCCACAGCCCGGCGCTGTGCGGGCTGGCCGCGGTGCGCGCCGGCTGCCGCCTGGGGCTGCCGGTGGTCTATGAAATCCGCGCGTTCTGGGAAGACGCTGCCGTGGGCAACGGCACTGGCCGCGAGGGATCGGCGCGCTATTGGCTCACCCGGCAACTGGAAAACCGCGTCGTGGCGGGCGCCGATGCCGTCGTCACCATCTGCCAGGGCCTGAAGGATGATCTGGTGGCACGCGGCGTGGCCCCGGCCAAGATCACGATCATGCCAAACGGCGTCGACCTTGCTCTGTTCGGCACCCCGCCCGCGCCCGATGCCGCCTTGCGCGCGCAGCTCGGGCTGGGGGAAGGGCCGGTGATCGGCTTCCTTGGCAGCTTCTACCCCTATGAGGGTCTCGACGACATGATCGCCGCCATGCCGGCGATCGTGGCCGCAGTGCCCGGCGCGCGGCTGTTGCTGGTGGGCGGCGGGCCAGCGGCAGATGCCCTGCGCGCCCAGGCTGCGGCCAGCCCGGCTGCCCATGCCATCCATTTCGTCGGTCGCGTGCCGCATCACGAGGTGGACCGCTATTACGCGCTGGCCGACGTGGTGTGCTATCCGCGCAAGGCCATGCGCCTGACCGACCTGGTTACGCCATTGAAGCCGCTGGAGGCGATGGCCCAGGGCAAGCTGGTGGCGGCGAGCAACGTGGGTGGGCATCGCGAACTGATCGCTGACGGGCAGACCGGCACGCTGTTTGCGCCCGACGATCCGGCCGCGCTGGCCCAGGCCATGGTGGCGCTGTTCGCCCGCCGCGCGCAATGGGACGCGCAGCGCGCCGTGGCCCGCCGCTTTGTGGAAACCGCGCACGATTGGGCCGCCAACGCGGCGCGTTATCTTCCCGTTTACCAAGGCCTGATAGCCCAAGGGCTGGACACGCCTGGCCTGGCTGCCTGAATTGTCAGGATATTGGCTTTGGCGCAGGCTTGGGCAAAGACCGATTCGCGCCGGTTCGATGCGCAGGTGGTTGTACAAACGGGGGTAAGCACAGGTGACCAAGACCAAGCGCAAGGCCAAGGCCAAGCCGATCACCGCCCATCGCCTGTTTCCTGCCCTTGCCGCGCTGTGGTTTGCCGCGCTGTTCGGCTTGGCCAGCTTTGCCGTTCCGGTCGAACTGCTGCAGCGCGTGGTCGTTGCCAGCGGGCTGCCCCATCTTGTGGCGGCTGCCGCGCCGCCGCTCGGCTTTACCGCGCGCGCCCTGGTTGCCCTGCTGCTGACCGGGCTGGGCGGCGTCATCGGCCTGGCGCTGGGCCTGCGCCTGGGCGCCCGCCACCGCGCAGCGATCGATCCCGCCACCTGGGCCGAAGTGCAGGATGAAGCGCCGGTTGCGCCCCGGGTGCGCGCGCGCGATGCCCATCCCGACGCCCCGCCGCGCCACCCCCTGGTGGTTAGCGCGGACATGATCGATGAATCCGAAACCGCGATCCTGATCGATGAGCCCGCCAGCACGCTGCCGCGCCTGCGCCCCCTGGTGGCCGATGATGCGCTGTCGGCCGACCTGGCCCCGGCGGCCTTCGATCCCTTTGCGATCTACGAGAACGAGGAAGAACCGGCCGACCTGTTCGTGCCGCCCTCGTTCCTGACGGTAGCCCGCGAGCAAGCAGCACCCCGCGAAGAAGCCGTGGAAGCGCCGACTGAAATGCCGATCGTCGCTGAGGCAGAGGCGGACGCCGTGCCGGCGGCACAACCTGAAGTCGAAACGGCAGCCGCAGCTGAAGCCGAAGCCGAAGTGCAGGCCGAACCGGACGTCGTGAAAGAAGCGGACGTTGCAGCGCACGATCCCGCCCCGGTGGCGATGGCATCGCCCGCGCTGACGCCGTCGCTCTTTGCCAAGGCGCGTGACGCGATGGGGGAAAATGGGCCTTCGCCGGTCGCCCAGGCCGATCTCGATGGTCTGGGGCTGGTGCAACTGGTCGAGCGGCTGGCGCTGGCGATTGCCGACCACCGCCGCGCGCTCGACAGCGTCGCCGACGATCTGGCCGGGCTGGACGGCCGCGACGTGCGCGCCATGCCGCGCCCGTCGCGCCTCGGTGCGGCAGATGCTGACAGCACCGACCGGGGCCAGCCCGAAGGCGCGGTGCGCGAAGAACGCTATTCCTCGCTGCTCGACATGGCCGCGGCCGTGCGGCGGAGCGATCCGGCGCGCCATTTCCTCTCTGGCCGCGGTGCTGCATCGCCGCAGCCGGTTGTGATCTTCCCCGGCCAGGGCCGCGCCCAGCGTCCGGACGGTGATGAGGTGGCGAGCGCTGCTCCGGCGCCGTTCGAGCGGCCCTATCTGGCTGCCGTTCCCACCCGTTTTCAAGCGGTTGAGGACGAGGCCGAGGATGCCCCGCGCGATGCCGCCAGCACCGAACAGGCCCTGCGCGATGCCCTCGCCACGCTGCAACGGATGACTGCCCAACGCTGATGCTGTGATCGCATCGCCCTGCTGCGCTGCGACATTTCGGCATCGCATCCGTATTTCCCGGCACGGTTTCCCGTTTGGGTGGTCCTGACCGGTTGCAAAATAACTTTCCAACAGTCATGGGGGACTCTCGCGCAATTTTTGACGCATTCCGGCGTCGTGATTCGTGCGAGCTGTCTTTTTTGGGTGTAGGGACGATCAACGCGATGGGATTTCCGCCGGTTCAGGGCCTGTATGATCCGCGTAACGAGCATGACGCATGTGGCATGGGCTTTATTGCCCACATCAAAGGCGTCAAAAGCCACGCGATTATTGGCCAAGCCCTGGAGATTCTCCGCAATCTCGACCACCGCGGTGCCGTGGGCGCCGATCCGCTGCTGGGCGATGGCGCCGGCCTGCTGATCCAGCTGCCCGACCAGCTGTTCCGCAAGTGGGCGGCTGGCGAAGGCAAGGAACTGCCGCAGCCGGGCGACTATGCCGTGGCGATGTGCTTCCTGCCGCAGGATGAAGCCGCGCGCACGTTCGTGATCGAAAAGTTCGAGAAGTTCATCGCCAAGGAAGGCCAGGAACTGATCGGCTGGCGCGATGTGCCGACCACGCTCGATGGCCTGGGCAAGACCGTGATCGCCTCGATGCCGGTGATCCGCCAGTGCTTCATCAAGCGCGGCGAAAACTGCGCTGACCAGGACGCGTTCGAACGCAAGCTGCTGGCGATCCGCAAGCAGACGCAGAACCCGCTGGCGGCCATGGCCGAAAAGCATGGCCTGCCCGGCGTGACCGAGCTGTACATGCCCAGCTTCTCCTCGCGTACGATCGTGTACAAGGGGCTGCTGCTCGCTGGCCAGGTCGGCTCGTTCTATGACGATCTGCGCAACCCGGACTGCGTTTCGGCACTCGGCCTGGTGCACCAGCGCTTTTCCACCAACACCTTCCCCAGCTGGAAGCTGGCGCATCCGTTCCGCTTCGTGGCGCACAACGGTGAAATCAACACCGTGCGCGGCAACGTCAACTGGATGAACGCCCGCCGCCGCACCATGGAATCCGAGCTGCTCGGCCCGGATCTCGACAAGATGTGGCCGCTGATCCCGCATGGCCAGTCCGACACCGCCAGCCTCGACAACGCGCTCGAGCTGCTGGTCGCGGGTGGCTATGGCATAGCCCATGCGATGATGATGCTGATGCCCGAAGCCTGGGCCGGCAATGCGCTGATGGATGCCAAGCGCCGCGCGTTCTATGAATACCACGCTGCGCTGATGGAGCCGTGGGACGGCCCGGCGGCGGTGGCTTTCACCGACGGTCGCCAGATCGGTGCCACGCTCGATCGCAATGGCCTGCGTCCCGCGCGCTTCTCGATCACGCGTGACGATCTCGTCTGCATGGCCTCGGAAAGCGGCGTGCTGCCGTTCCGCGAGGAAGATATCGTGCGCAAGTGGCGCCTCCAGCCCGGCCGCATGCTGCTGATCGATCTGGAGCAGGGCCGCATCGTCGAGGACGACGAGCTCAAGGCCGAGCTGTCTGCCGCCGAGCCCTACGAGGAATGGCTGGGCGCGGCCCAGTACAAGCTCAAGGAACTCGAAGTGGTCGAGCCGGAAGTGGTGGCGCTGCCCGCGTCGACCGACAGCCTGCTCGATCGCCAGCAGGCCTTTGGCTACACCCAGGAAGACGTCACCAAGTTCCTGGAGCCTATGGCGGCCGTGGGCGAAGACCCGATCGGTTCGATGGGCACCGACACGCCGATTGCCGTGCTGTCCAAGCGCTCGCGCCTGCTTTACGACTATTTCAAGCAGAACTTCGCCCAGGTCACCAACCCGCCGATCGACCCGATCCGCGAGGAGCTGGTGATGAGCCTCGTCTCGATGATCGGCCCGCGCCCCAATCTGCTCGGCCACGATGCCGGCAGCCACAAGCGCCTGGAAGTGGATCAGCCGATCCTCACCAACGAGGACGTGGCCAAGATCCGCTCGGTCGAAGCCGCGCTCGATGGCGCGTTCCGCACCGCCACGATCGACACCACCTGGGACGCGGCCTCGGGCGCCGATGGCCTGGCCATGGCGATCAAGGAAATGTGCTGGGCGGCGACCGAAGCGGTGCTGGCCGACAAGAACATCCTGATCCTGTCGGACCGCGCGCAAAGCGCTGATCGCATCGCCATGCCGGCCCTGCTTGCGACCGCCGCCGTGCACCATCACCTGGTGCGCCAGGGCCTGCGCATGCAGACCGGGCTGGTCGTGGAAACCGGCGAAGCGCGCGAAGTGCATCACTTCTGCGTGCTCGCCGGCTATGGCGCCGAGGCGGTGAACCCTTATCTGGCGTTCGAAACGCTCGAGGCGATCCGCGTCGACAAGGGCCTGCCGCTCACGCCCTATGATGTTCAGAAGAACTACATCAAGGCGATCGGCAAGGGCATCCTCAAGGTCATGTCCAAGATGGGCATCTCGACCTACCAGTCCTATTGCGGCGCGCAGATCTTCGACGCCGTCGGCCTATCGTCGGGCTTCATCGACCAGTACTTCACTGGCACCGCCACCTCGATCGAGGGCGTCGGTCTCAAGGAAGTGGCCGAGGAAACCGTGCGCCGCCATGCCACGGCCTATGGCGACAACCCGATCTACAAGAAGATGCTCGACGTGGGCGGCATGTACCAGCTGCGCCTGCGCGGCGAAGAGCATGCCTGGACGGCCGGCAACATCGCCAGCCTGCAGCACGCCGTGCGCGGCAACATTCCTGAAAAGTACAAGGAATTTGCCCAGACGATCAACGACCAGTCGGAACGGATGCTCACCATCCGTGGCCTAATGGAGCTCAAGCCGGCCGACAAGCCGCTCAGCCTCGATGAGGTCGAGCCGGCCAGCGAGATCGTCAAGCGCTTTGCCACTGGCGCGATGAGCTTCGGCTCGATCAGCCGCGAGGCGCATACCACGCTGGCGATCGCGATGAACCGCATCGGCGGCAAGTCAAACACGGGTGAGGGCGGGGAAGAACCCGATCGCTTCAAGCCACTGGCCAACGGCGATTCGATGCGCTCGGCGATCAAGCAGGTCGCTTCGGGCCGCTTTGGCGTCACCGCAGAATACCTCGTCAATGCCGACGACATCCAGATCAAGATGGCCCAGGGCGCCAAGCCCGGTGAAGGTGGCCAGCTGCCGGGTGACAAGGTCGACAAGGTGATCGGCAAGACCCGCCACTCGACGCCGGGTGTTGGCCTGATCTCGCCGCCGCCGCACCACGACATCTATTCGATCGAAGACCTTGCCCAGCTGATTCACGATCTCAAGAACGTGAACACCAAGGCGCGCGTCTCGGTAAAGCTGGTGTCGGAAGTGGGCGTGGGCACCGTGGCTGCGGGCGTGTCCAAGGCGCGTGCCGACCATGTCACGATCTCGGGCTATGAAGGCGGGACCGGCGCTTCGCCGCTGACCTCGCTGACGCATGCCGGCAGCCCGTGGGAAATCGGCCTGGCGGAAACCCAGCAGACCCTGCTGCTCAACAACCTGCGCAGCCGCATCTGCGTGCAGGCCGATGGCGGCCTGCGCACGGGCCGCGACGTGGCGATCGCCGCGTTGCTCGGCGCCGACGAGTTCGGCTTTGCCACCGCGCCGCTGATCGCGGCCGGGTGCATCATGATGCGCAAGTGCCACCTCAACACCTGCCCGGTGGGCGTGGCCACGCAGGACCCGGTGCTGCGCGCGCGCTTCACCGGCCAGCCCGAGCACGTGATCAACTACTTCTTCTTCGTTGCCGAAGAGCTGCGCGCGATCATGGCCGAGATGGGCTTCCGCACCATTGCCGAGATGGTCGGCCGGGTTGACCGGCTCGATACCCGCAAGGTCGTCGCCAACTGGAAGGCCCAGGGCGTCGATCTCACGCGCCTGCTGCACAAGGTGGAGCCGGTGGCAGGGACCAGCCTCAACTGGACCGGTCATCAGGATCACGGCCTTGATGCCGCGCTCGACAACGATCTGATCGCGGCGGCCGCACCGGCGCTGGAAGCGGGCGAGGCGGTGCGCATCGAACGCCCGGTGATTAACGTCAACCGCACCGTGGGCGCGATGCTCTCGGGCGAAGTGGCGCGGCGCTATGGCCACGCCGGCCTGCCCGACAACACGATCAACATCGCGTTCAAGGGCGTGGCGGGCCAGTCGTTCGCCGCATTCCTCGCCCATGGTGTCACGCTCGATCTGGTCGGTGATGCCAACGACTATGTCGGCAAGGGCCTGTCGGGTGGCCGGGTGATCGTGCGCCAGCCGGCGCATGTCGACCGCGAGGCAGCCGAGAACATCATCGTCGGCAACACCGTGCTCTATGGTGCGATTGCCGGGGAAGCGTTCTTCAACGGCGTGGGCGGCGAACGCTTTGCCGTGCGCAATTCGGGCGCCCTCGCGGTGGTCGAAGGCACAGGCGACCATGGCTGCGAATACATGACCGGGGGCGTCGTCGTCGTGCTGGGCAAGACCGGCCGCAACTTTGCCGCCGGGATGTCTGGCGGCGTGGCCTATGTCTATGACATGGACGGTAACTTTGCCTCGCTCGTCAACGGTGCCATGGTCGACGTGCTGCCGGTTTCGGCTGACCGCGACGAAGACGACGGTGCCGGCCGCCCGCAACAGCGTGGAGTGGACGTCAACGACTTCGGCATGGGTGACATGCTGCGCCATGATGCCGATCGTCTGCGCGTGCTGATCGAGCGCCACCTGCTTCATACCGGGTCCAAGCGGGCCCGCGCGATCCTCGACAACTGGGATCAGGAAGTGGTGCGTTTCGTCAAGGTCATGCCGCGCGACTATGCGCGTGCGCTCCGCCAGCTTGAGGCTGAACGCCTTGAAGCCGCGTCGGTCGCTGCGGAATAAGGAATAGAATACAATGGGTAAGGCAACCGGCTTTCTCGAACTCGATCGCAAGGACCGGGGCTATGACGCCCCGGCCGAGCGCCTCAAGCACTATCGCGAGTTCATCGTTCCCCATGACGAAGCCTCGCTCAAGGGCCAGGCCTCGCGCTGCATGAACTGCGGCATTCCCTATTGTCACAACGGCTGTCCGGTGAACAACCAGATCCCGGACTGGAACCACCTGGTCTACGAAAGCGACTGGCGCGAGGCGCTGGACAACCTGCACTCGACCAACAATTTCCCCGAATTTACCGGCCGCGTCTGCCCCGCCCCGTGCGAGGCCGCCTGCACGCTCAACATTGTCGACCAGCCGGTCACCATCAAGTCGATCGAATGCGCCATCGTCGACAAGGGCTGGAAGGAAGGCTGGATCGAGCCGCAGGTGCCGGCGAAGAAGACCGGCAAGTCGGTGGCAGTGGTCGGCTCGGGCCCGGCCGGCATGGCCGCCGCGCAGCAGTTGGCGCGCGCTGGCCATTCGGTGACCGTGTTCGAAAAGTCGGATCGCGTTGGCGGCCTGCTTCGCTACGGCATTCCCGACTTCAAGATGGAAAAGCACCTGATCAACCGTCGTCTCGTACAGATGATGGCCGAAGGCGTGGATTTCCGCACCTCGGTGGAAGTGGGCGTGACCGTGTCGGTCGACTCGCTCAAGGAAAACTTCGATGCCGTGGTGCTGTCTGGTGGCGCCGAAGATCCCCGGCCGATCGGCATCCCCGGCTTCGAACTGCCGGGCGTGCGCTTTGCCATGGAATTCCTGACGCAGCAGAACAAGCGCGTGGCCGGTGACGATGAAATCCGCGCCGCGCCGCGTGGTTCGCTCACTGCCACGGGCAAGCACGTTGTGGTGATCGGCGGCGGTGACACCGGCTCTGACTGCGTTGGCACGTCGAACCGCCAGGGCGCCCTCTCGGTGACCCAGCTCGAAATCATGCCGCGTCCGCCCGAAAAGGAAGACAAGGCGCTGACCTGGCCGAACTGGCCGCTCAAGCTGCGCACCTCGTCCAGCCACGAAGAAGGCGTGACCCGCGAATTCGCCGTGCTGACCAAGCGCGTGGTGGGCCAGAATGACGTGACCGGCCTGGAATGCGTGCGCGTCGAATGGGTCGACGGCAAGATGCAGGAAGTGCCGGGCAGCGAATTCGTGATCAAGGCCGATCTCATCCTGCTCGCCATGGGCTTTGTCGGCCCGCGCAAGCAGGGCCTCCTCGAACAGGCTGGCGTGGAACTTGATCCGCGCGGCAACGTCAAGGGCAACACGGTCGATTACAAGACCAGCGTGGACGGCATCTTCGCTTGCGGCGACATGCGCCGTGGCCAGAGCCTGGTGGTCTGGGCGATCCGCGAAGGTCGCCAGTGCGCCCGCGCCGTGGACGAAGCGCTGATGGGCGTGACCGAGCTGCCGCGCTGAACGGCCGCAGCAGCATCGAACCAAAGGAAGGGCGCCCGCAACGGGCGCCCTTTGCTTATGCGATAGCCGCTTGTTCGGCGGCAGCCATCTTTTCGACCAGGCGGTTGAACAAGGTGATGCCGCGATCATGCACGGTGGGCATGACCCGGGGATGCGCGGTTTGCGCGATGACCCGGTGCTGCGCCTCGATCATGGTCTTGTCTTCGGCAAAGGCTTGGCCAGCCATTTCCATCAGCCGATCGCGCAAGGCTTCATCGCCAAAGCGGCGATGGGGACCCCAGGAAAAGAAATAGCGGGCGGTGGTCTCGGTCATCGGTGTCACGGCCTGGCTGGTGAACGTGATGCCGCCGGTTGCCAGGGCATCGTCGGGTTGGCCGTAGCCGCAGGCCTTTGCCGTACCCAGTGGGAAGGTTCCGCCGGTCATCAGCAGCACCCCCGGCAGCAGAAAATCATAGGTCATGTAGCTGTCGATCGGCGTTGCCGAACTGCGCGCCGATGATCCCAACGAGTTTTCGATCCAGCGCTCGTAGCGTACGCCGCGCGATATCGGGGTAATGCGCGCAGGCGAGTTGGCAAATTCGGGTCCGGAGCCGAAACTTTGCGTATGCACGAACGACAAGTGGCTGAAATCGAGCAGATTGTCGTTGATGAGCCGGGCCGGCGCGGCATAGTCCAACTGTCCATGGCCCAGCACATAGTCGGGATGATCGAGGCCGACCGCCGGCGGAATCAAGGTGTGATCTGCCTGGACCGGGTCACCTGGCCAGATCCACACCCAGCTATGGCGCTCGACAACGGGATAGGCCTTGACCCGCGCCTGGGCCGGTATCGCGTCCTGGCCCGGTATGGCGATGACCTGCCCTGCGCCGTTGAACAGCAGGCCGTGATACATGCAGCGCAGATTGGCGCCTTCGCAGCGCCCGAGGGATAGCGGCGCCATACGGTGCACGCAGCGGTCCTCCAAGGCGAAGAGCTGCCCCGTCGCATCGCGCCACAGCACGATCCGCTCGTCCAGAATGGTCAGGGCCTGCGGAACCTGCACGCCGATATCCTGGCTCCACGCTGCGACATACCAGGCGTTGCGCACATAAGGCATGGCTCTCTCCCCTTGATTCTGCTGTCTGATCTTGGTTGACTTAACAGTGTTAAGGAGTCAACCCGGCAAGCATGAAGACCCCAGCACAAGGCAGCCTCGATCGTGCCCACCTCGTGGCGACGGCGTTTGTCCTCCTGGAGGACGAGGGGCTGGATCGGCTGAGCATGCGGCGATTGGCGGCGCGACTGGGCGTTCAGGCGCCCGCGCTCTATTGGCATGTGCGAGACAAGGGCGAACTGCTCGGGCTGATGGCGGGCGCGATCTATGCCGCCGCCTATGCCGGCGTCGGCGATGTGCAGGGAGACTGGCGCGCCTGGCTAGGCGCTTTCGGGGCTGCACTGCGCGGCAGCCTGGCGGCGCATCGCGATGGCGTGCACCTGTGCGCCGGGGCGCATCCGGTAGCGCATGGATCTGTTGAGGAGCAGGCCCGCCGCATCGCCGCCCCAGTGGTGGCGCTGGGCCTCACGCAGGAGCAGGCCCTGGCCTATCAGGCTGCGGTGATTTCGTTCACGCTGGGCTGGGCGACCTTCGAAGCCAATGGTCCGATGCGCGATCATCTGCACGCGATGATGGATTTTCCCGCTGCGTTCACGACCGGGCTCGATGCCCTGGTGCGCGGCCTGGGTTGAGCCCTTTAGATCAACAGGTCTTCGTAGAACGCCCCGAACGCCCGGGTGGAGTGGCGGATCTGGATTTCCAGGATCCACAGGCCAGCGGTGGGCAGGCTGTCAAGATCGCCGAGCTTACCCGCCTGGCGGGAGGGGTGGGGGTAATCGGCCGCGCGATGGCCGCGCACATCGAGGTTGAGCTGCCACCCCATGGCCGCCGCTTCTTCCGCTGCCCGTGCATAGAGCGCGGTGCCGCGGATCGCGCCGTGATTCCAGATGGCGGCCACGCGGTGCCACAGGTCGCGCGCGGCCGCGGCGCAGGCGTGCATGTCCGGGTCTTCGCCCACCGCATAGCTGGCGCCGACATCGGCCTCATGGCCCAGGAGAACGGGGCCGATGTCGATGAAAAAGATGTCGTCCTGGCCAAGTGCGAGGTCTTCGCCGCCACGGTCGCTGAAGACGCGCAAGGTGTTGGCACCAAAACGCACCATCATCGGGTGCCAGGCCTCGCCCATGCCCAGTTCGCCAAGAACGGCTTGGCCGATCGCTCTTGCCTCGCTTTCGCGCAGGCCGGGGTGCATGGCTGCGGCAATCTGCTCCACGGCGGTCCAGGCCAGGGCCTGGGCCTGCCGCATTGCCGGCAGCGACCAGTTGGGCCCAACCGAATCGGCGCCGGTCGGGGCATTCATGGATCGACCCGCCAGTCGATCGGCGCCTGTCCGTGGCTCTCCAGGAAGGCGTTGGTCTTGCTGAAATGGCGGCAGCCGAAGAATCCGGCATGGGCCGACAGCGGGCTGGGATGCGGCGCCTTGAGCACGAGATGCGCACCAGAGGCGAGGCCGGGCACGCGCGCGGCCTTTTTCTGGGCGTGGCTGCCCCACAGCAGGAACACGATGGGATCAGGCCGCGCTGCCACGGCGGCAACCGCCGCATCGGTGAATTCTTCCCACCCCTTGCCCTGGTGCGATCCGGCTTGGCCTGCCTCCACCGTCAATGCGTTGTTGAGCAGTAGAACACCCTGCCGGGCCCAGTGAGTGAGATTGCCATGGGCCGGCCGCGGCAGGCCCAGATCGCTTTCCAGTTCCTTGTAGATGTTGACCAGGCTGGGCGGCACTTTCAGCCCGCGCTGCACCGAGAAGGCCAGCCCCATCGCCTGGCCCGGGCCATGGTAAGGATCCTGCCCCAGGATCACCACTTTCACGGCCGGAAGCGGCGTCAACTCCAGGGCAGCCAGCCGTTCGCCTCGTGGCGGATAGATTGTCTTGCCTGCGGCTTCCTCTGCTTTCAGGAAACCGCCGAGGGCCCGTAAGGGGCGGCTGGCCAGGACAGGATCAAGGGCAGCAGCCCAGCTTTCAGGAACCGAAGAAGCGCTCATGCCCCGGGCCTATCACGGACAAGGCGATGCGCGCTATCTTCAATCAGGTGGCGGGACGCACGATGATGGCCTGGCCCTGGGGATCGAACGTCAGTGCATCGATGCTTGCTGCCGAAGCGCAGTCGCCTGGGTTCAGCACGTCGTCGCCCAGCGTGACGCTGCCGCTGCGCGGGATGACCAGCAATGGGCCGGCATATTCGGCACGCAGCGCTGCGTCGGGTACGCCCTGCAGCCGGTGCGCGGTGAAATAGGCGCCATGCGCTAGTTCCACAGTGCCGGTATCGGGAATGTGCCGGTGCAGCGCGGGATCGAGCGGTTCGCCACGCGACACAGCGATGCCGGCATCGAGATGCAATTCGCGCGGGCGGCCATAGTCATAGAGGCGATAGGTAATGTCGCTGTTCTGCTGGATCTCGATCACGCTCACGCCGGCGCCAATCGCGTGCACCGTGTTGGCCGGGATATAAAAGAAATCGCCCGGCTTGACCGGATGCCACACCAGCATGTCCTCGATGCTGCCATCGAGCGCTGCCGCACGCATGGTGTCATGGTCGACATGGTCCTTGAAGCCGACGCCCAGTGTGGCCCCGGGTTCAGCAGCGATGACCAGCCAGCATTCTTCCTTGCCCCGGTCCTTTTCGCCCGCAGCCGCCGCTTGCTCATCGCTCGGGTGAACCTGGACCGAAAGCTTCTCGCTGGTGAAGATGTACTTCACCAGCAGGCTGGGAACATCGGCGGGCGGCTCGAACCAGATCTCGCCGATGCGCTTGCCTTCTGGCGCGGAGAACGGGGCGGGAAGAACATCCTTGCCCCAGGGCTTTTCAACTTCGCGGATCGGCAGCTTGCTCATTGGTTGGCGGCCCCTTGCAGTTTGCCGACAAGTTGCGCCCCTTCGGGCGTGCACACCAGGATTTCATCGCCATCGACGACTACGATGAGATTGCTGGCGCCTACCACCGACACGCGCGGACCATCGGTATGGACCAGCACGTTGCTGCAGTTTTTCAGTTCGACCCGGCCCTTGGTGGCATTGCCCACGTCGTCCTTGTCGAGCGCTTCGTGCAGTGCTTGCCAGTTGCCGATATCGGACCAAGCCATCGTTGCCGGCACCATGGCGGCGCGATCGGTCTTTTCCATCACGGCATAGTCCACCGATTCGCCCGCGATCTTGGCAAACTCGGCCGGATCAGGATGGAAGGCGTTGCCGTCGGCACGGCCCTTGTCCACCGCCGCGCGCACCGCACCGGCAATATCGGGGCGGTGCTTGTCGAGTTCGTCGAGGAAATGGCCGGCGCGGAAGGCAAAGATGCCACCGTTCCAGGCATAACCACCATCCGCGAGGAAGGCTTGAGCGCGTTCAAGATCCGGCTTTTCGACAAAGCGTTCCACTTTGCGGCCGCCAGTGCCTTCGATCGGATCGCCTTGCTTGAGATAGCCAAAACCCGTTTCCGGGGTGGTGGCGGCAATGCCGAAGGATACCAGCCAGTCGTCGGCGGCCAGCTTGGCCGCAGCTTTGGCTGAAGCCTGAAAGGCATCGCAATCGCCGATATGGTGATCGCTTGGGCAGACCAGCATGATCGCATCGCCCGGCAGGCGCAGCGCCGCGAGCGCGATGGCCGCTGCGGTGTTCTTGCCTTCCGGTTCCACGATGATCTGGCTGGCGGCCGGATCAGGCAACTGGTCGACCACATGATCGAGATGTTGCGCGCCGGTAACCACGATCGGCGGCGAAAAGCCAGCTTTGATGCTGCAGCGCAGCACTGAAGCTTCGAAAAGGGTCGTATCACCGACCAGCGGCAAGAACGGCTTGGGCTTTGCCTTGCGCGAACGGGGCCACAAACGGGTGCCACTGCCGCCGCACAGAATAACCGGTGTGATCATGGTCTTAGACGTTCCTGATTGCGTGGTCCCAAGTGCCATTTTCTGGCCCTTTACGATAACTTGCCTTGGTCTGAGCAGCTACATGCTGCGGTGGATATACCGCACACTCCGGTAGGGTGATACGGCACCGCTGCCTATTTCTAGAGGACGGTGTTGAGAGCTGCAACCGCCAATACGTTGCAGCACGGAATCGCGATTGTGCGCTGCGCCGCGTTTTTCGCCCTGGGTGCGAATGCGCGCTTGGCGCAGCATGTGGCAGCCCTTGGGCTTGCCGGTCGCGCTGAACCGGCCTAAGCACGCGGACATGGCCGTTTACCTGCATGAACAAGACCTGCCTTCCGCTGATTTGCTGGCGCCGGGCATCGTAGCTGTCGACACCGAGACGATGGGTTTGATCACGCCGCGCGACCGGCTGTGCGTGGTGCAGATTTCCGACGGACAAGGTGACGAACACTTGGTGCGTTTCAAGGTGGGCAGCGATTACGCCGCGCCGAATCTTTGTGCGATCCTTTCCGATCCGACCCGGCTCAAGCTCTATCATTTCGCCCGATTCGATCTGGCGGCGATCCATCATTACTTGGGTGTGATGGCTACCCCCGTGTTCTGCACCAAGATCGCATCCAAGCTGGTACGGACTTACACAGACCGGCATGGCTTGAAAGATCTGGTGCGCGAACTGCTCGGCAAGGAGCTTTCCAAGCAGCAGCAGTCCAGCGATTGGGGCGGGGAGGTGCTGAGTGATGCCCAACTCGAATATGCCGCATCCGATGTGCGCTATCTTCACGGGGCCCATACCATTCTTGTGGAACGCCTCGCACGCGAAAAGCGTTCCGAGATCGCCCAGGCCTGTTTCGACTTTCTGCCGACACGAGCTCTTCTCGACATCGCTGGCTGGGCCGATCGCGATATCTTCAGCCACGAGTAAGCCTGCACCTGCCATGATCTTCACGCCATGACCATCCAGGCAGAACAGATACGCAGCCGCCGCCGCCATAAGGCGGCGCCGGGCGGGCGGCATGATCGCACCGTACGCTTGCTGGCCGTGCTGCTGCCTGGGCTGATCGGCGCATTGCTCGCAGTGATGGTACTGAGCCCCTTAGCGCCCCGCGGAGAGATCAGCTTTTTGCTAGACCGCACCAAGGTGGCGGTCGTGCAAGATCGTCTCAAAGTGGTGAGCGCGATGTATCGGGGCGCGGACAATAAGGGGCGGACCTTTTCGGTGACCGCTGGCAATGCCGTGCAGCATTCCGCGGCGCAGGATGTGGTCCAGCTGAAAGACGTGACTGCCCGAGTCATGCTCAAGAACGGGCCGGCGATCCTGACGACGCAGCAGGGTGCCTATGATTTCGGCAAGCAGTTCATCAAGGTGCCGGGCGTGGTCAATTTCGAAAGCTCTGACGGCTATCGCATGATCACCGACGGTGCCTCGATCGACCTGACAAAGCGGCAACTGGTCAGCGATGGGCACGTCAATGGCCGCCTGCCCACCGGCACTTTTTCAGCAGACCGCATCGTGGCCAATCTTGACGATCGGGTTGTGACGCTGGAAGGGCATGCCCACATGCGGATGGATCAAGGTAAGCTGCCGCTGCCAGCCAAGCCTTGAGGCCATCCTGGCCGTAACGCGCGATTCGACGAGGACAACGCTGAAGATGATCGACCCGCTTCCTTCTTCGCCGCGCGCAACCGACCGCGTGTCCACGCGTGTTCTGGCGCTGCGTTCCCTGGCTTGCGGCTTTGCCCTGTCGGCGGCGGTGGTGGCGGGGTCTGCGCATCTCGATGCACAGACCTTTGGCAAGCACAACTCCAACGCGCCGGTGAATTTCGGTGCAGACCGCATGGAGTTGCAGGACAAGCAGAAGCGCGTGGTGCTGACCGGTAATGTCGACATCACCCAGGAAGACCTGCGGCTGCAAGCGGCGCGCACCACGCTGGCCTATACTGATGCGCAGACCGTGCAGGTCCAGCGCATCGACGCTGCCGGCGGCGTGGTGGTGACGCGGGGCGACCAGCGCGCCAGCGGCAACACCGCAGTTTACGATATTCCGCGCAAGATTATCACCATGGTGGGCAATGTCGCGCTGCGCCGGGGCAAGGACACGCTCAATGGTGGTCGTCTCGTGATTGACCTCAACACCGGGCTGTCGAGCGTCGATGGCCGTAGCGGCGGTGCGCCGAGCGGCACGGGTGGCACTACGACAACATCAAGCGGCCGCGTGACCGGCACGTTCAACGTGGCCAAGAAGGCCAGCTGACCACTTTTCCAAGCGCACTAATGGGTTACACTTTGTTCGCTTCTGCCAGGTATGGCAGGAGCGAAACTGCGGCGTTGTTGCCCGAATATGGAGATGCGGCTTGGCTACCCTGGTTACCGGCAATGCCGGCTTCATCGGTTTTCACACGGCCAAGGCGCTGATGGAACGCGGCGATGCCGTGGTTGGTCTGGACGTGGTCAACGATTACTACGATCCCGCCATCAAGGAGGCACGCCTCAGGGTTCTGGAAGAAACTGCCGCGCGTACGGGGGCGCCCTATCGGTTTTTCCGCGCCAACCTAGCAGATCGCCTCGCGGTAGAGCAGGCCTTTGCCCAGGGCTGTGTGCGCCGCGTGGTCAATCTCGCGGCACAGGCGGGCGTGCGCTATTCGATCGAAAATCCCCACGCCTATATTGAAAGCAACATCGTGGGCTTTACCAATATCCTCGAGGCCTGCCGCCATGGTGGGATCGAGCATCTCGTCTATGCCTCGACGAGTTCGGTCTATGGCGCCAACAAGGCGATGCCGTTCAGCGAGCACGTCGGCGTGGACCATCCCCTGCAGTTCTACGCGGCCACCAAGAAGGCCAACGAGCTGATGGCGCACAGCTACAGCCATCTCTATCGACTGCCGACCACTGGCCTGCGCTTCTTCACGGTCTACGGCCCGTGGGGCCGGCCAGACATGGCGCTGTTCCTGTTCGCGCGGGCCATTCTTGATGGCACGCCGATCAACGTGTTCAACCACGGCAACCACACGCGCGATTTCACCTATGTGGACGATATAGTCGCCGGGGTGATCCGCGCGCTGGATCGCCCCGCCAGGCCCGATCCGGCATGGGATGCGATCAAACCCGACCCGGCTACCTCCAACGCACCCTATCGAATCTACAACATCGGCAACAACTCTCCCGTCAAGCTCACGGCCTATATCGAAGCGCTGGAAGAGGCGCTGGGGCGCAAGGCAGAGCGCAATCTGTTACCGTTGCAGGCTGGTGACGTACCCGACACTTTTGCTGATGTATCCGATCTCGAACGCGAGCTGGGATATAAGCCTGCGACCTCGGTGCGCGAAGGCGTGGCGCGTTTCGTCGACTGGTATCGCCAATACCATGGGGTGTGATGGCGCGTTCATAAAATGAGTGGAGTGATATCGGCCGGTTAGGCCTTCCGCCCGCTTGAAATGCTTCTGCTCAAAGATGAGGGCGGTCCCCGGGGATGAAGGTAACAGTGGGCTCGGCGGCGGCAAGCCGAGCACGATTTTTCGCGACGGGAAACGCAGGTATGCCCCTTATGCCTTGACCGCCGCCTCCACGCGCGGCCGCTTGAGCAGTTCAACTGTTGGGGAGCAGACCGTGCCAAACGGTCCATGTTGTCATGGCAATCCACTAGGCCCTGGTACGCGAGCTGGAGCTTACCCATGCCAGCCGCCGAAAGACGCCTGACCCGGATGGACTACGCTGGAGCGTATGTGGGTGGCATCAGATCAAGCTAGGGTCAGAAAAGAACCGTGATACCGCCGCCTTCGTCATGCCCATGCTCAAAATGGATGCCATTCTGCATCAGCCCAGGACACACACCGGTGTGTGCTGATCAGGCTTGGCAATCAACTGCCGGTGAATGTCCGTGGGCTGAGATCAGCGTCATCAGTGTGACCGCGTTTCTGATCGCGCCGCTGTTAGATGCGCCATTGACTGCCTGGCCGGTTGGAGCCGAAATGAGTCGACGCGGTGAGTCCCGGCCAGAGTCACGCTCGATCCTTTGACCATCCATCCCGCCGATCGCGCTAAGACCAGGAATGCGAGGCTCGTGCAGAGCTTGAGCCGCTACTCCGCTTTTGCAAGGCGGCGGAGATTTTCAATAGCAAGCGCATGTAAAATGAGAGTGCGGAGCGCAAGCTTGGAAAAGGCAGAAAAACGCCCGCTTCGCTGCCACCCAGCTTCCATGATTGCGGCTAGTATTCGTCCGAACCCGTGGGACGCTGCTATGCCTTCGCGCATGAGGTGTATGCCCCGATTGCCGGTCCGATGCGAAGCATTGTGGCCCGGTAAACCAGTTGCTGCATAACCTATCGATGGATGATGGCGCGTAAACCGCAGGCTAAGCCGGGGCGCACTTGAGTCCATCCTGCAACTTTTCGATCGTGACTCGCTTGCATTGAGGCAACACGCAAAAACAAGGCGCTTGATGCTGTTCGGCTGATCGGGCCGCTGAATATCCGCACGAGAGGGAAGGGTGATGGCGGTGCTGAGCACAACGTACTGAAATCATGCGCTGTCTCTTTTCCAACCGCAATGGCTTGGTGCCGAGAGTCCGTTTGAGAAAGCTGTCGCGCAGCGGCGGCGTGCGTGGTTTGGGTAGCCCCTAGTTTTCTAGACGCCTTGGGCATTCAAAATCTGCTGCCGTTCGAACTCGATGGGCGATAGCATCCCGTTCCTGACATGCTTGCGGACCGGGTTGTAGAACATCTCGGTGTAATCGAATACATCCTGCCGGGCTTCCTCGCGGGTTTTGTAGGTCCGCCTGCGGATGCGCTCGCGCTTGAGCGAAGAGAAGAAGCTCTCCGCCACGGCATT
>NZ_LJHO01000012.1:0-81564 GCF_001295765.1 Novosphingobium sp. AAP1
GACGGCAGGAGTGTTGTTCATGACCACCGGTTTTTCCGCCCCCTGCATGTGGATGCGCGGCGGCACGTCGAAGGGCGGCTATTTCCTCAAGAGCGATCTGCCCACCGACGTGGCGGCGCGCGATGCCTTTCTGCTGGCGGTGATGGGCTCGCCCGATCCGCGCCAGATCGACGGGATGGGCGGCGCCGATCCGCTGACCAGCAAGGTGGCCGTGGTGAGCAAGTCCACGCGCGAGGGGATCGATGTCGATTACCTGTTCCTGCAGGTCTTCGTCGACCAGGCGATCGTGACCGACGCGCAGAACTGCGGCAATATCCTGGCGGGCGTTGGCCCGTTTGCGATCGAGCGCGGGCTGGTGGCGGCGACGGGCGATGAAACCCGCGTGGCGATCTTCATGGAAAACACCGGGCAAGTGGCCGTGGCGACGGTGCAGACTCCGGGCGGCACGGTCAGCTATGCCGGCCAGGCCGCGATCGATGGCGTGCCCGGCACCCATGCCCCGGTGCCGCTGGAATTTCGCGATACGGCCGGTTCCTCGTGCGGGGCGCTGCTGCCCACCGGCAACGTGGCCGATACGATCCAAGGCGTGGCCGTGACGCTGATCGACAATGGCATGCCCTGCGTGGTGATGAAGGCGCAAGACGTGGGCATCACCGGCTATGAAGACCGCGAATGGCTGGACAATGCGACCGACCTGAAAGCGCGGATCGAGGCGATCCGGCTGGAAGTGGGCCCGCTGATGAACCTGGGCGACGTGAAGGAAAAGTCGGTGCCCAAGATGATGCTGGTGGCCCCGCCCAAGCACGGTGGCGCGATCACGGTGCGCAGCTTCATCCCGCATCGCGCACATGCCACGATCGGCGTGCTGGGCGCGGTGTCGGTGGCGACGGCCTGCCTGCTCGAAGGCTCTCCGGCGGCCGAGGTCGCGCAAGTGGGCGAAGGCAGCCGCAAGACCCTGTCGGTGGAGCATCCCACCGGCGAAATGAGCTGCGTGCTGGAGGTAGACGAGAGCGGCGCGGTCAAGACCGCCGCCCTGCTGCGCACCGCGCGCAAGCTGATGGATGGGGTGGTGTTCGGGTGAACGTGTGCTTCTCGCCCTGCGACAGGCTCAGGGCGAACGGCGTGCGAGATTTCAAATAGGTTGCCGTTCGGGCTGAGCGTGTCGAAGCCCGGTTTTCAAGGACAAGACCATGACCGACCGTATCATTTCCTGGCACGGCAACCCGTCGAAGCCGCGCTATACGCCGCCGGCCGGCGCGATTGATGCGCATTGCCATGTGTTTGGCCCGATGGCGCAGTTTCCGTTCAGCGCCAAGGCCAAGTACCTGCCCGAAGACGCCGGGCCGGATATGCTGTTTGCGCTGCGCGATCACCTGGGCTTTGCCAAGAACGTGATCGTCCAGGCGAGCTGCCATGGCACCGACAATGCCGCCACGCTCGATGCCATTGCCAAGAGCCAAGGCAAGGCGCGCGGCGTGGCCGTGGTCGATCCGGCGATTTCCGAGGCTGATCTCGCCGCGCTGCACGTGGGCGGCATCCGTGGCATCCGCTTCAATTTCCTGAAGCGGCTGGTGGATGATGCGCCCAAGGACAAGTTCCTGGACGTGGCCAAGCGCCTGCCCGCTGGCTGGCACGTGGTGATCTATTTCGAGGCCGATATCCTGGACGAACTGCGCCCGTTCATGGACGCCATTCCAGTGCCCTTGGTGATCGACCACATGGGCCGGCCTGACGTGACCCAGGGACCCGACGGGGCCGACATGAAGGCGTTTCGCGCGTTCCTCGATTCGCGGCCCGATATCTGGTTCAAGGCGACCTGCCCCGACCGGCTCGACCCATCAGGGGACCCGTGGAATGCCTTTGCCGATGCGGTGGCGCCGCTGGTGGCGGACTATCAGGACCGGGTGCTGTGGGGCACCGACTGGCCGCATCCCAACATGCAGGATGCCATTCCCGATGACGGGCACCTGGTCGACATGATCCCGCGCATCGCGCCGACCGAGGAATTGCAGCGCAAGCTGCTGATCGACAATCCGACCAAGCTTTATTGGGCCGATTGAGCAACGAAGGGGGCGAGATGATCGCCCCCTTTCTTGTGGGTCAGAACGCATAGCCCAGGGTGAGCACCGCGGAGCGCCCTTCACCCGGCACGGCCCAGCCATTGTTGCGGATCGACGTGTAGTACTTCTCGTCGGTCAGGTTCTGCACGTTGATCTGTGCCGAAAGGCCGTTGTCCAGCTTGTAACCCAGCGAAATGCGGTGGGTGAGGTATGACGGCGCCTTGTACATCGGCGCGCCGGTGGAATTGGTGAGATACCAGCTGCCCTGGTAGGTGAGGCCATAGCCCACCTCCAGCCCGAACGGCAGGTGATAGCTGGTGTAGAGGCTGCCCGACCAGCGTGGCGTGTTGGTGACCGGGTTGCCGGCCTGCACGTCGCTGGTGGGGCAGGTCACGCTACCGCCCGTGGGCAGCGTCTGCGTGGCGCCCAGGTGGTTCTTGCAGTAATTCGAGATCGACTGCTTGATCACGCCATCGAGGTACATGGCGTTGGCAAAGATCGTCCAGGCGGGCGTGATCTTGCCCGACAGGCCCAGCGACACGCCATCGACCTGGCTGCGCCCGTCGAGCACGTTGGTGGTGCCGACCAGCGGATCGTTGGCGGCGACGGGATAGTTGGTGCGCTCGTTGCGGAACACCGAGGCGGTGAATTGCAGCTTGCCCTGCGCCAGATCGACCTTGCCGCCCAGTTCGAAATTGACGGCGGTTTGCGGGGCAACGTTGCAGGGGTCGCCCAGCAGAGTCGTGCTGGTCACGCCGCAACCGCTGCGCACGGTGGACGAGGCCGGTGTCTTGCTGTTGCCGTAGGCGACATAGAGGCTGGCGTTGGCCACCGGCTTGTAGACCAGGCCCAGGCGATAGCTGAACAAGTCGTCGGTGTTGTTCTGCGGCGCGCCGGTGGTCACCGCGCCGCTGACCGCCACGGTATCGCTGCGATAGCGGGCGCGGTTGCTTTCCCAGCGAATGCCGCCATTCACTTCGAACCCGCCGCCCAGCTTGACCGCATCGAACGCATAGAGCGCGATGTTGCGGGTGGAGCCATGGGCAATGGCCGTGGTGATGTAGTTTACCGGCCCGGTATAGATGGCATTGGGATTGGCGATGTTGATCGCATCGAGTGTGGGCGTGGTGCCATTGGCATTGCGCAACCCGTTGCCGGAATCGACGTCATAATCTTCCTGCGAATATGCCGCGCCCAGTGCCAGGGTGTGTTCGAGGCCGAAAGTGGAGACCTTGGCGGAAAGATCAACCTGGTCATACCAGATCGAGGTGTCGGTCAGGCGGAACAGCCCACGCGGACCGCTGGGGTAATAGGTGCCCGCCGCCTGGGTTGGCGAGCAGGCCGTGGCCGCGCCGGTCGAATTGGCCAGCGTGCCGTTGGCCAAGCACCAGGCACCCTGCGGCGGATCGACGAAGGTATCCTGCTTGACCTTTTGGTAGCGCGCCAGATTGCGGATCGAGACCGCATCGGAAAAGCGGTGGTCGAGGATGGCGGTGGCCTGGTCCACCGTCTGTTCCTGGCGATCGTAGTTCTTGTAACCGTAATAGCCGGCATAGCTGGCGCCGGGCAGCAAGCCGCCATAGACCGCGTAATAGGGCACGCCATATTGCGGGATATTCTTGTCACGCTGGTGCAGGTACAGCAGCGTCAGGCTGGTATCGCCGGTCAGCCCGAACTTGATCGACGGCGCCACGCCCCAGCGGCGGCTGTATTCGAAATCACGGCCGGGCACATCGGCGCTGTGGCCCATGGCGTTGAGGCGCACGGCGACCTCGCTGCCCAGTTGCCAGTTGCTGTCCACCGTGCCGCGCCAGTAATTGGCCGTGCCTACCCCGCCCTGCACGGTGGTGCTGGTTTCGTCCTTGGGCCGCTTGCTGACCAGGTTGACCGTTCCGCCGATCGAGCCCGAGCCGCTGAACACCGAATTGGCGCCGTTGGTCACTTCCACCTGCTCGATATTGAACAGGTCGCTGCGGGAATACTGCGCGCTGTCGCGCACGCCATCGATCTGGATATCGGTATTTGCGCTTTGCCCACGCAGATTGATGCTGTCACCATAGCCGCCGCCGCCTTCGCCCGCGCCCAGGGTAATGCCGGGCAGGATCGACAGCGCATCCTTGAGCGACAAGAGGTTCTGCGCCTCGATCACCGCGCGGCCGACCACGGTGACCGTCTGCGGGGTATCGAGCAGCGGGCGCACATACTTGGGCGATTCCGCCCGCTCTACCTTGACCGGCGCTTGCGCGATCGCGGTATCGGTCACGGTCACCCCGCCCAGCACGGTTTGCGCGGCATCCTGGGCCTGGGCCGGCATGGCGGCGATCACGCCGATACAGCCGGCGGCGAGAAATGCGGGACGCAAGGGCGAGGCGGCAGGCACGTGCCCGCTTGGCATGGGTGACGCGCGACGAGACCGGGATGCATTGATCATGATGGAATTTTTCCCCTTTGCGCGGATCAGGCAGCGGCGCCCGGTCCGGATGGGTAGCGCTTTATTGCGAGTGATTTTCATAATCAACCATGTTGATAATGATTCTCATTTTTTATTAACCCGCGCAAAACCAGGGTGACATGGCCGGCGCCCCATGCCAGGCTGATGCGGTCATGAGCCAAGCCCTTCACCCCGCCGACGCGGTGCAAGCCGCGCCGCTGCGCCAGGCCAGCACCACGCTGACCCTGCATACGCCCGGCCCCGGCCTGCACGAATTCACCCGCGAAACCGCGCAGTGGGTGGCGGCCCAGGGCATGGACAGCGGGCTGCTCACGCTGTTCTGCCGCCACACCTCGGCCTCGCTGTGCATCCAGGAAAATGCCGCGCGCGAGGTGCGCGGCGATATCGTGCGCTGGCTCGATCGCCTGGCACCGGAAAGCGCGGCCTATGCCCACGACGATGAAGGCCCGGACGACATGCCGGCCCATTTGAAAAGCATTCTGACCGGGGTGAGCCTGTCGATCCCGCTGCTAGGTGGGCAGCTCGCGCTTGGCACCTGGCAAGGCATCTACCTGTGCGAGCACCGCCGCATGGCGCATCGCCGCCAGATCGTGCTGCACCTGTTGGGCGCGTGATCATGACGGCACAGTTCTCTTGCACGTTCACCGCCCTGCCCGAGCATATCGACGAGCTGGGCCACGTGAACAACGCGGTGTGGGTGCGCTGGATGGAACAGATCGCCACGCGGCATTGGGAAACGGTGGCGCCACCGGAACACGTGGCGGCCTATGTCTGGGTGGTGACCCGGCACGAGATCGACTATCGCGGCAATGTTGGCCAAGGCGAGAGCGTGGTGGCCACCACCTTCATTCCCGATCCGCCCCACGGCGCGCGGTTCGACCGCTGCGTCGATTTCGCCAACGCGACCGGCAAAGTGATCGTCAGCGCGCGCACGACCTGGGCCCTGATCGATAAAAGCAGCGGGCGCCTGGTTCGCGTTCCTGCAGAAGTGGCAGCGCCCTTTTACTCTCAGGCGTAAAGCATTGCTGGAACAATATGTAAAATAGCGTATTATGGCGCCAAGTTGGATCTATTCTGTTTTTTGACAAGGATCGAATCATGGCGCGCGCTGGTCTCCAACGGTGTTGCAGAGCGACACGGTATTCGGCACTTGTGTTGGCGGTTCTGCTCGCCGCGTGTGGCGATGGCGGTGGCGTTGCCAGCACGAACTCTCCCAACCCGCCGCCTTCTCCCCCGCCCAAGCCGACCAACGACGATCTGGTGGGCAGCCTGGTCAGCGAGGCCTTCGTCAACGATGCAAAAACCCAGACGGCCTATCAACCGATCACGTCCGCCCAGCCGAACACGGTTACAAGCAAGCCTTTGACGATCGAATACAAGGCATCCACGCAGACCTACACGATTGCCACGCAAGGGCGGACACAGGATTTCGGACCGGCGCAAAAGGATGCCACGCTCAGCAATGCCGCAGCCACGGTTTACAAGCGCAGCGAAGGCGCGCTGACGGAGACACTGTCGCTCAGCACGAATACGACCGATCCCGGCACGCCCGACGCACCCCTTTTCCGCTATGTCGGTGCCGGCCTTTGGCAACGGACGCAGACCGATGGGCCGAACGCCACAACGACCATGGACTATTTCACCTATGGCGTCCCCACGCCCGCATCGGCCATGCCGACCACCGGGACGGCCACATTCGGTGTGCGCCTTGATGGGCAGGCCGGCTATCCTCAGCAAAACTATGTGCTGACAGGCGGCGGTCGCTTCCAGGTGGATTTCGCCAGCGGCGGCCTGGTTGGCAGCGGCACGATCGATCGTTACAGAAATAGCCTGTATGAAGGCACTTTAAACTGGACGTCACAGGCAAAGCTGAAAGCAGGTAGCACGACGTTTTCCGGCAGCTTCAACTTCGGCGCGCGGCCGGGTGCGATCGACGGCCGTTTCTATGGCCCCCATCATGAAGAGTTCGGCGCGGTCTGGAACACCAACCTTTACGACAACGTGGTGGCGAGCGGCACGATCCTGGGCCGCGACACCGCGACGATGCCATCCAACAATGGCCTGGCGAACCTGGTAATCAACGAAGACCTGGGCGGGGCAGCCGTGGCCGTCAGCTATGGCCGCTCCACACGGTGGGACCAGCAAAACCTGACAACGCGCTCGTTGTACATTACCTATTCCGAAACGCAGAAGGCGCTGACGATACGTGCTGGGATCGACGGATATTCCGGAAATCCACGTGCGCTCACGCCCGCGATCCGCGACGCGGCGCACAGCGACGCCACGTACGATGCCTATTCCGTTACGACGCAAGCGAGTTCGTTGAGCGCGGGCACGCTGCGCGTTTCGCGCCCCGGCCCCAGCAATCCGCTGATTGCGTTGACCTATACCGGCTTTGGCACGTCTGAAACGGTACTGGCACCGTCGCAATCCTCCACATTCCCCTACACCGATTTCGCCTATGGCTTTGGCGAGGCGACGCCGGCCTCAGCGGTGCCGAGCAGCGGCAGCGCTACATACAATGGCGTGATCCTGGGCTATTCCGGGGTTCCGTCTGATGGCAACACCCGGCCCTATGCGATCAGCGGAGACGCGCGCATGGCGTACAACTTCGGCGCGGCAACCTTGACCGGCACGCTCAACCCCGTGGCGACAGACCGCGATACCGGAACGTCCTACGCGCTTGGCGCCTATGCTTTTTCCGGCACGGGCGACGCAGGCAAGGCAACGTTTGCGGGCACCTTTGACAAAATCATCAACCTGCCATTCAGCGGCGACACCCGCGGTTCGATCAAGGGGCAGTTCACCGGTCCGCATGCTGAAGAATTCTATGCGACCTGGCTCATTGGGATGCGCGATCCCAAGGGTGGCAGCAATATTCCCGTGGGCGGTGTGATCGTGGGCAAGCAGGGCAAGTGATCCAGTCCCCCTTTGCCTAGGACCGCTTTGCGCCTAAGGGCCGCGGTCATGACCGCATCGCTTGCCCTGACCCGCCTTTCGCGCCTGATCGCCGCCAGCCATTCGTGGGAAACCGCGCGCACGTTCAAGGCGTGGAGCCCGAGCGAGGACGACAAGGCGCTGATGGCCACCCGCGCGCAGGACGTGCTCAAGGTCATGGCGGGCAAGGACGTGACCGCGCCGATGCTGGGCGCTGCCTATGCCGTGCACCTGGCCCGTGCCCTCGATGCGCCGATCATGGTGGTCGAAGGCACGCTGAGCGTGGCGGGCGAAGTGGTGGCCGATGACCATGGCTGGGTAATGATCGGGCCGTGGGTGGCCGACATGGCGCTGTTTTCACGCGCCTATGCGCCCGACGCGCCGCCGCGCCTGGCTGCCCATGTGCTGCGGGCGTTTGGCCCCAACAAGGGCCTGTTCTGCGATGCCTGGCGCCGCACTGCGCGCCTGGGCCTGGGCTATGACCCGCGCCGGGTGTTGACCGAGGCAGAGGTGACCGCGCTGGTCGGCGAGGCGACCGTGGCGCTGCGGGCGGCCTGAGGGAACACCCCTCCACCACCCGCTGCGCGGGCGGACCCCCTCCCCGTCGGTGACGGGGAGGATCTATGGCCCGAAAGCATCCCCAACGGGTAACAAGCCTTTTCCCAGGCCGTTCGCCCTGAGCTTGTCGAAGGGCCATTGCCCGGTGACCGGGCATTGCAAGCCATCCGGGGTTACAGCGGGTTGCCATCCTTGTCGCGGTAGATCTCGCGGCGGCCGACGTGGTTGGCCGGGCCGACCAGGCCATCCTGCTCCATGCGTTCGACCCACTTGGACGCGGTGTTGTAGCCCACGCCCATCTGGCGCTGAATCCAGCTGGCGGAGGCCTTCTGGCTTTCGAACACGAGCTGGCAGACCTGGCGATACTTGCGGTCTTCGGGATTGTCGGAGGTGTCGAGTTCGTCGAAGCCGTACGAGCCTTCCTCGGGTTCCTCGGTGACCGAATCGACGTATTCCGGCTTGCCCTGGCCGCGCCAGTGATCGGCCACGCGCTCCACTTCCTCGTCGCTGACGAAGGGACCATGGACGCGTTTGATCGGGTCGGTGCTGGGCTTGTAGAGCATGTCGCCCTTGCCAAGCAGCTGTTCGGCGCCCTGTTCACCCAGGATCGTGCGGCTGTCGATGCGGCTGGTCACGGCAAAGGAAATGCGCGTGGGCAAGTTGGCCTTGATCACGCCGGTGATGACATCGACCGAGGGGCGTTGCGTGGCCATGATCAGGTGGATGCCGGCGGCGCGGCTCTTTTGCGAGAGGCGCTGGATCAGGACTTCGATTTCCTTGCCGACGCTGACCATGAGATCGGCCAGTTCGTCGACGATCACCACGATCTGCGGCAGCACCTGGTATTCGAGCTGCTGTTCCTCGAACAGTTCCTCGCCGGTCTCGGGATCGAAGCCGACCTGGATGCGGCGGCCGAGCGGCTTGCCCTTGGCCTGGGCAGCGCGGACCTTTTCGTTGAAGCCCGACAGGTTGCGCACGCCAATCGACGACATCTGGCGATAGCGCCGCTCCATTTCCTCGACCGCCCACTTGAGCGCGCGCACGGCCTTGGCCGGCTCGGTCACCACGGGCGAGAGGAGGTGCGGGATATCGTCGTAGGACTTGAGTTCGAGCACCTTGGGATCGACCAGGATCATGCGGCACTGCGCCGGGGTAAGCCGATAGAGCAGCGACAGCAGGATGCAGTTCAAGCCCACCGACTTGCCCGAGCCGGTGGTGCCGGCGACGAGCAGGTGGGGCATGGTGGCCAGATCGGCCACGATCGGTTCGCCGGCAATGTCCTTGCCCAGGATGATCGGCAAGAGGCCCTTGGCATTGACGAACTTGTCGCACGCCACCAACTCGCGGAACGAGACCATGTCGCGGATCTGGTTGGGCAATTCGATGCCCATCACGGTGCGGCCGGGAATGGCCGAGACGCGTGCCGACACCGCGCTCATGTTGCGGGCGATATCGTCGGCCAGGCCGATCACGCGGCTGGCCTTGATGCCGGGCGCGGGTTCGAGCTCGTACATCGTCACCACCGGGCCGGTGCGCACGGCGGTGATCTCGCCCTTGACGTTGAAATCGTCGAGCACGTTTTCGAGCAGGCGCGCGTTGCGTTCCAGCGCGAGCTTGTCGATCTTGGGCTGGGCCGAGGCGGGAATTTCCTCGAGAATGTCGATCGCGGGTAGCGCGAACTTGTCGAACAGGTCGCTTTGCCGGGCCTGCGCCTTGGCCGCAGGCGCAGGGGTGCGCTGCGGATCGCTGATCTCGGTAGGGCGGCGGGGCGCGGCAGCATCCGCCGGGATCACCGGCGCGCGGGTATCGAACGGCGGCGCGTCATCATCGGCGCCATCGTCATCATCGGCGAGCAGGGCGTCACCGCCGGCTGCGGCCTTGGCCTTGGGCGCGCGGCGCTGGCGGGCCGGGGCGCCGTCGGCCGCCGCCTCGCGCGGAGTGCGGCGCAGAAACGCCGGGATCGACAGCAGCCGCGCCCAATCGAGCGCAAAGACGCGCCCGGTCAGGAACAGGCCGCCGCCAAAGGCGAGCAACGCGATGGCCAGGATGATCCAGCCCTGCGCCACCGGCACCAGGCCAGCCAGCGCGCGCACCCCGGCCGCGCCGAGCAGGCCAGTGGCGCCGCCAAACCCGGCGGGCAGGCTGCCGCCCGGGCCGGTGAACGCCAGCGCCAGCGCCGTGCCCGACAGCATCATCGCCACCGACAGGCCGAGCGACAGGCGCCACCAGGCCGGTTCGGGCGCGGGCGCTTCTTCATCCTCGTCCACGTCGATCAGGTCACCGGCGGCATCCCACAGGCGGCGGGCAAACACGAACAGCAGCGGCACCAGCAGGCCGCCGGGCAGGCCGAACAGCACCAGCACGCGTTCCGCCGCCCAGGCGCCGGGCAGGCCCATCCAATTGTCCACCGGGCTGCCCGAGGCGGTGCTGCCGGAAGGATCGGTCTGGGTATAGCTGACCAGCGCCAGCGCGAGGAACACCATGGCGCCAAACAGCGTGGCGCCGCCGATCAGCTCGAAACTGCGGCGAAAGCTGCGCCGCAGCACGGCGCGCCAGTTGGGGTTGCCCCGGCCAGGGCCGAGTTTCCCGCCGCCAGGCGCGGTCGAACGGTTGGGGGTGAGTGCCCGCGAAGCCATGATGCTGAATATTCCCTTCTGGCGCCATCATCGCCCCAAGCGCTGCCGGGGTCAAGAATCGCCCAAGAAAACCCACGGAATTGCGCGGATTTTCACGACAGTCCGTCGATTGCGGCCCAGCCCTGCACGGCACCCTGGCGTGGCAGGCGGCGCGCGGCGGCGCGGTTCATCCCGCCCAGCGCCAGGACCGGCACCGGGCTGTGGCGCGCCAGCAGCAGGAAGCGCACCATGCCCAGCACCGGCGCGCCGGGATGGCTGCGCGTGGGCAGCACGGGAGACAGCAGCACGGCATCGGCACGCACCCGCGCCGCCGCCGCGATTTCGCGCAGGGAATGGGCCGTGGCCAGGCGCAACCCGGATTCGCGCCCCAAGGCATCCGGCGCGCCATAGCGCCCCTGCCCGCCCCGGCCGCAACGCGCGCCCGCTGCGATCAGCGCCACGCCGCGCGGCGCCGCCAGGCGGCGCAGCGCGGCCCAGCGCTGGCGGCTCGCCTCGGGCGCCAAGTGGTAGTGGCGGAACACCAGTGCACTACCGCGCGGCAGGCGCGCCAGGGCGCGGGCCAGCACGGCATCGTTGCGCGCATCGCTGAGCAGGACCAATCGCGGCACGGGGTAGCGCTTTGCCATGACGACGCTATAGCACCGCGCCATGACCGGACCAGAGCATACCCCGCTTGAAGACATTCGCGCCCGCATCGCCCAGGCTGCGCGCATTGCCCGCCGCGCCCCTGCCGAGGTGACGCTGGTGGCCGTTTCGAAAACCCACCCGGCCGAGGCGATCCGGCCGCTGATCGCCGCCGGGCAAACCGTGTTCGGCGAAAACCGCGTGCAGGAAGCCCAGGCCAAGTGGGCGCCGCTGCGCGAGGAGCATGCCGGGCTGGAACTGCACCTGGTCGGCCAGCTGCAATCGAACAAGGCCGAAGAGGCCGTGGCGCTGTTCGATTGCATCCATTCGCTCGATCGCCCCTCACTGCTGACCGCGCTCGCCCGCGCGATGGACAAGGCCGGGCGCCGCGTGCCGCTGTTCGTGCAGGTCAACATCGGCGCCGAAGAGCAGAAGGGCGGCTGCGCCATTGCCGATCTGCCTGCCTTGCTGACCGAGGCGCGATCGGCCGAACTGCCGGTGATCGGGCTGATGTGCGTACCCCCGGCGGGGATCGAGGCCGCGCCGTTCTTTGCCCTGCTCGACAAGCTGGCCGCCGACAATGGCCTGGCCGGCCGATCGATGGGCATGAGCGACGACTTTGAAACCGCGATCCAGCTGGGCGCCACGCATGTGCGCGTCGGCTCTGCCCTGTTTGGCGCGCGCGGCTGATCATCGTTAGCGGCCTGCGCCACCCATCATAGGCATTCATGCGCAGGCGCGCGTTCAGCCTGCTCCACCTGCCCTGTCCGTAAGAATGGCCGTGCCCGGCATCCCCCGGGACGATGCAGGTTTCGGAACGGGAGCTTTCTGAGCGTGGTGGACGAGCAAGCGCCATTCCTGCGTCGGCTGCGCCTGCCGGAATGGCGCGGCACCACGCGGCAGCGCCTGGGCCTGATGTATAATGGCGCGATCGCGCTGCAGCTGCTGTCCATCGCCCTGGTGGCGGTGCACGAAATGCTCGACCGCTGGCAGCCTGGCGGCAACGACATGCTGCTGGTGCTGGCGCTGGGCTTGCAGGTGGCCGTGGCCACATCGCTGCTGGGCTTTCGCACGATCCTGATCACCCATCACAACCACGAACAGCACATGCGCGCGGATTCAGAGGCAGCGCGGCGGCGCACCGCCGAACTCTTTGCCATGACCGACATGTTGCAGGCCGCCGAAACCAACGAGGAAGCCGGCGCCGTCCTGATGGTCACCGCGCGGCGCCTGCTGGGTGGGCACGGCGCGGCGCTCTATGTGCTCAACAATTCACGCGATCGGTTGGACCTGGCGCGCCAGTGGGACTTGCCGGATGGCTATGTCGCACCCGATTCGTTGGCGCCGAGCCACTGCTGGGCGTTGAAGCGCGGCAAGGCGCACGTGAATGCGCCGGTCGAAGGCGGGCTGTGCTGCTCGCACCATGGCGGCGACAATGCCGTGCTGGAAATTCCGATGATGGCCGGTGGCCAGGTACAGGGCCTGCTCGTGCTGGCGCGCAGCGATGCGCCAGTGGCGCTGGCGGGGGGCGAGGAACTGGCCAACTTGCGCCATCTCGGCACGGCGCTGGCGGATTCGATGTCGCTGGCTTTGTCCAACATCGCGCTGCGCGATCGGCTGCGCACCCAGTCGCTGCGCGATTCGCTGACCGGCCTCTATAACCGGCGCTATATGGAAGACACGCTGGAGCGCCTGATTGCGCTGTCGCAGCGATCGGGCAATCCCACCGCAGTGATCATGATCGATCTGGATAACTTCAAGGAACTCAACGACAGCTATGGCCATGCCAAGGGCGATGCGGTGCTGCGCGACGTGGCGGCGCAGATCGTTGGGGCGCTGCGCCCCACAGACGTAGTCTGCCGCTATGGCGGGGAAGAGATCATCGCCATCCTGCCCGATTGCGCGCTGGCCGATGCCGTGGCCAAGGCCGAGCAGATCCGCCTGCGCGTGCTCGGCGTGACCGATATCCAGGGCTGCCCGGTCAGCGCCTCGCTGGGCGTGGCGGCCATGCCGGAAACGTCGGTCAGGGGCGAGGAACTGATCCCCGATGCCGATGCCTCGCTCTATCTGGCCAAGGCATCGGGCAAGAACTGCGTGTTCGCGGCCGAACGCGTCACCTCGGGCCTGACGGTGGCCCGGGTGACGGACAAGACCTGAACGCGCCAGGTCTTGTCAGGGCTGCTCAGTCGGCCTGGTGCTGCTTGAGTTCGTCGCCGGTGAGGGTGACGACATGCAGCAGGTTGGTGGCCCCCGGCGTGCCGAACGGCACCCCGGCCAGCGCCACCAGCTTGGACCCGGCGGTGCCGAAATCGTGGCGCAGGGCCATGCGCTTGCCCTTGGCGATCATTTCTTCAAAGCTGCCGATGTCCTTGGTGGCAACCGCGTGGGCACCCCACAGCAGGCCGACCTTGCGCGCGGTCTTCTGGCTGGGCGTGAGCACCAGCATCGGCACGCCCGGCCGTTCACGCGCCACGCGGCGGGCGGTGGAGCCCGAACCGGTGAACACGATGATCCCCGAGATCGGCAGCGTTTCAGCGATCGAGGCGCAGGCCTGGGCCAGCGCGTCAGCCGTGGTGGGATCGGGCAGCGTTTCGATGAAGTGGACGCGGGCGGCATAGCCGGGATCGCTTTCCACCTGCACGGCGATGCGGTTCATGATGCTGACCGCCTCTTCCGGCCAGGCGCCAGCGGCGGTTTCGGCCGAGAGCATGACCGCGTCGGCACCGTCATAGACCGCGTTGGCCACGTCCGACACTTCGGCGCGGGTGGGCGTGGGCGCCTCGATCATCGATTCGAGCATCTGCGTGGCCACGACCACCGGCTTGCCCTGGCGGCGCGCGCTTTCGACGATGCGCTTTTGCAGCGGCGGCACTTCTTCGGGGTTGAGCTCGACGCCCAGGTCACCACGGGCGACCATGATGCCGTCGGACAGTTCGATGATCTCTTCCAGGCGCGAGATCGCGGCCGGCTTTTCGATCTTGGCCATCAGCGAGCCATAGCCGCCCATCAGGCGGCGCGCCTCGGCCACGTCTTCGGGGCGCTGCACGAATGACAGCGCGATCCAGTCGGCGCCATGCTCCACGGCGAAGGCCAGGTCGCGACGGTCCTTTTCGGTGAGCGCGGGCACCGGCACCACCGCGTCGGGCACGTTGACGCCCTTGCGATCGGAAATCACGCCGCCCACTTCGGCCGAGCAGAGGATTTCGCTTTCGCTGGCGCGGATCACGCGCAGGCGCAGCTTGCCATCGTCGATCAGCAGGCGCTGGCCCTTTTGCAGGATGCCGAACAATTCGGGATGAGGCAGGCAGACGCGGTTTTCATCGCCCGGCTCGGGATTGCGATCGAGCGTGAAGTGGCCCGAATGGCGGATGACGGCGCGGCCTTCCTTGAACGTGCCGACGCGCAGCTTGGGCCCCTGAAGATCGCACAGCACGGTGATCGGGCGCTTTACCCGTTCTTCCAGCGCGCGGATATTGGCGATGGTTTCGGCGTGGATGGCGTGTTCGCCATGGCTCATGTTGACGCGAAAGGCATCGGCACCGGCCAGGAAAAGCTTTTCCAGCATTTCCGGGGAACGGCTGGCCGGCCCCACCGTTGCGAGGATCTTGACCTTGCGTTCGCGCTTGTCAGGCTGGCCCATGGTGCAAAAAACTCCTCTTCACTATCGAACCCGGCAGGCTTTCATTCGGCCTGCCCTATGGCCTATGCCGGGGCAAAACCCAAGGGATGATAACCATGGATACGAATGCTTCGACCGGCCAAACCACCCATTCTGGCGCTGATCCGCTCGATCAGCTCGATGATGCGGTGGCCGCGGCTGCCTTTCGCCACCTGGTGCGCCATTTGCGCCACCGCCACGATGCCCAGAACATCGATCTGATGGGCCTGGCAGGCTTTTGCCGCAATTGCCTGGCCGACTGGATCATCGAGGCCGGCGCCCCGCTGGACAAGGCCGCCGCCCGCGAGGCGATCCACGGCCTGCCCGCCGATGAATGGAAGGCCCGCTACCAGACGCCGGCCACGCCCGAACAACTGGCACGGATGGACGAGAGCATGAAGCGCAACCCGCGCTGACACCGGCCAGAACCCGGACACAACCCGGCTTGCGCGCGACAGCGGCGCAATCTTTCCACAGGATCGGCTTTGCCAGCGTGGGCGTGGGCGGCTATTTGCCCGCGGCTGAAGGCCGCAACGGCCGCCCACACAGAGATTCGGAGCTTATCCCATGGCCGACGCCGCCGACGACCGCCTGCGCCTCTTGATCGAGCGCATCGAACGCCTGGAAGAAGAAAAGAAGGGCATCGGCGACGACATCAAGGATGTCTACAGCGAAGCCAAGTCGGCCGGCTATGACGCCAAGATCATGCGCCAGATCGTCCGCCTGCGGAAGATGAAGCCCGACGATCGCCGCGAAATGGAAGCGATTCTCGACGTTTACAAGAACGCCCTGGGCATCGACTGAGCACCAGGGACTGAGCCACGCGGCGCTTGGCCGCCCCGCTCACTGCACCAGGAATGCCACGGTTACCGCCGCCAGATTGCCCAGCGCGTGGGCAAGCATGGCGGCGGGCAGGCTGATCCGCACACGGATGAAGCCGAACACCAGCCCGGCCCACAGCTGCGGCAGCACCATCGGCACCAGCGCCAGCGTGATGCGCGGATAGTTGCTGAGGTGAAACAGCGCGAAGACCACCGCGTGCAGCATGAACAGCACCGGAAACGCCGCGACGAACCACGCCGGGGTTTCCCGCCGACGCAGCACGAACCAGCCCAGCGCCGCACCCAGCACGCCCAGCAGCAACAGCAGCAGCGCCACCGGGTGGGCCGCGCCATCGCGCACCGTCCATAGCGCGGCAGCCGCCACAACCAGCCCCGCGATCAGCGCGAGTGCGCGCGGCCGGCCCGATAGCCAGCCCCGGAACACGCATTCCTCGGCCACCGGCGCGAGCAGCGTGACAGCAGGCAGCAGCAGGGCGGGCGGCACTTTGCCAAAGGCGTCGGGTGAAGGCAGGCCCATGACCCGCTGCCACATGTGCAGAACCAGCGCGAGCACCAGCAGCCCGGCCAGATAGAGCCCGGTTGCCCCGCGCCACAGCGCCCAGCTTTCCGCGCTGCCCAGCCCCATCGGGCGCGTCCAGCGTGGATGACGCAGGAAGTGGGCCAGGGATTGCGCAGCGGGCAGGGACAGGCGGACCATGGCAAGGGCCATACCGCGCCAGCGGTTAACGCCGCGTTTGCCGATCTGCTCCGGTTGCTGGGCCGCCCCGTTGTTGGCCAGGCGCGCATTGCCGTTTTGCGCCGGTTGGTCTAGGGGCCGTGGCAAACCCCAAGTTCCCACCATCAGCCGCAAGAAGCAGATCCATGGCAGGCCATTCCAAATTCAAGAACATCATGCATCGCAAGGGCGCGCAGGACAAGAAGCGCTCGGCCATGTTCTCCAAGCTCTCCCGCGAAATCACCGTCGCGGCCAAGATGGGCATGCCCGACCCGGACATGAACCCGCGCCTGCGCGCCGCGATCAACGCCGCCAAGGCGCAGTCGATGCCCAAGGACAACATCCAGCGCGCCATCGACAAGGCGAGCAAGGGCGATGGCGAGAACTATGAAGAAGTGCGCTACGAAGGCTATGGCCCGGGCGGCGTGGCGATCATCGTCGAAGCGCTGACCGACAACCGCAACCGCACCGCCACCAACGTGCGCACCGCCTTTGCCAAGAACGGCGGCAACCTGGGCGCTTCGGGCGCGGTCAGCCATGGCTTTGAGCGCCTGGGCCTGATCGAATATCCCGCCAGCGTGGGCGACGAGGAAAAGGTGCTGGAAGCGGCCATCGAAGCCGGCGCCGACGACGTGGAATCGGACGACGATACGCATCAGATCTGGACCGCGATCGACAACCTCCACCCCGTCAGCCGCGAGCTGGAAAAGGCGCTGGGCGAAGCCGAAGCGGTGAAGCTGGCGTGGAAGCCCAGCCTCAAGACCACGGTTTCGGCCGATGACGCCGCCACCCTGCTCAAGCTGATCGACGTGCTGGACGACGACGACGACGTGCAGACCGTGTGGGGCAACTATGAAATCCCCGACGACGTGATGGAAAAGCTGGGCTGATCAGGCCCGTGGCTGCGCGCGCTGGCGATCGATCCTCCCCCTCGCAGAGGGGGAGGTGGCGGCCGTCAGGCCCTCAGAGGGGGCTCCCCCTCCACCACGCGCTGCGCGTGCGGCCCCCCTCCCCCGCGATGCGGGAGAGGATCTTGCAGTCATGATCATCCTGGGCATCGATCCCGGCCTCACCTGCACCGGCTGGGGCGTGGTGGCCAAGTCTGGCAGCCGGCTCAGCCACGTTGCCAATGGCCAGATTCGCACCGATGCCAAGGCCACCATGGCGCAGCGCCTGGTGGAACTGGATGCAGCGCTGACCGACGTGATCCTCACCCACCGCCCCGACGAAGGCGCGGTGGAAGAGGTCTTCGTCAACGTGAACCCGCAATCCACGCTCAAGCTGGGCCAGGCACGCGGCGTTGCCATGCTCAGCCTGGCGCGCTCGGGCATGCATGTGGCGGAATATCCCACCAAGGTGATCAAGAAGGCGCTGGTCGGCACCGGCGGCGCCGAAAAACAGCAGATCCAGCACATGCTCAAGATCCTGCTGCCTGGCGTGAAGCTGGCCGGCGAGGACGCCTCTGACGCGCTGGCCGTGGCGATCACCCATGCCAACATGCTGGGCAGCCACCGCTGATCCCGAACGGGCACGGGAACGCCCGCGCCCGCCCGGCGTAGCGTTCTTCATGAACATCGCCGCCACCGACGAAGCCTGGATGGCCCGCGCCATCGCCCTTGCCATCCGCGAAAAGGGCGATGACCCGGCCAATACGCCGATTGCCGCCCTGGTCGTGCGCGATGGCAGCCTGGTGGCTGGCGCGGTCAACCGCACGGTGGAACGGTGCGATGCCACCGCCCATGCCGAAGTGGAAGCGCTGCGCGCGGCGGGCCAGGCAGTGGGCGACATGAAGATCGACGGCGCCACGCTCTATACCACGCTGCAGCCCTGCGGCATGTGCACGATGGCGGCGATCTGGGCTGGGATCACCCGCATCGTCTATGGCGCCGGACGCGATCAGGTGCACGAGATGTATTTCGAGGACCGCCACCTTTCGACGGTCGATTACATCCGCGATGCCTTCAAGGACGACCTGTCGCTCGAAGGGGGCGTGGCTGCGCACGATTGCGCCAAGCTCTATTACGGCCCCGACGATGTCGTGCCCGAGGATCAACAGGCCAATACCTGAACCCCGGTTGCGCGCGGGAAAGTTCCCTGCCATAGGGAACAAACCATGATCGCCAAATTGACCGGCATGCTTGACGACACCGGCCCGGATTGGGCGATCATCGACGTGAACGGCGTCGGTTACCTGGTGCAATGTTCCGCCAAGACGCTCACGCACCTGGGCGTGCGCGGCGACAAGGTGGTGGTGCACACCGAAATGCAGGTGAGCGAAACCGACCAGCGCCTGATCGGCTTTGCCAGCGCGGGCGAACGCGCGTGGTTCCGCCTGCTCACCGCCGTGCAGGGGGTGGGATCGAAAGTGGCCCTGGCCATTCTCTCGGCCCTGTCCGTGGACGAATTGCAGCGCGCCTGCGCCGGTGGCGATGCTGCCATGGTAGCGCGCGCCAACGGGGTGGGGCCAAAGCTTGCCAGCCGCATCGTCAACGAACTCAAGGACAAGGCCGGGGGCCTTGCCGGCATGACTGGCGGCTTGGGCGTTGCGGCAGAGGCAGATGTTGCGCTGCCGGCCGGCTCGGCCAGCGCCGACGCGATCTCGGCCCTGCAGAACCTGGGCTTCAAGCCCGCCGTGGCAGCCAGCGCCGTGGCCTTTGCGATCAAGGATCTGGGCGAAGACGCCCGCCTCAACGACCTGGTGCGCGTGGCGCTCAAACGGGCGACGGGGTGATGGCCGTTACGGCGGGAAAGGCGGCATGCTGGACCCCGGATCAAGTCCGGGGTGACGGGGATTTTGAAGTCAAACGTTGCCTGCAGAACGGTCGTCACCCTGAACTTGTTTCAGGGTCCAGGGTGAGGCTTGCCCTGCCCCAACGGCGGAAAACCGAGGTCGATAGCAAGATCGCGCCAATCGGGATTGGCCGCATGGACCAGATTGAGCTTCCAGTCACGGCGCCAGTTCTTGAGTTGCTTTTCGCGGACGATCGCCTGCTCCATATCGGCGAAGATCTCGAAGTGGACCAAGCGGTAGACACCATAGCGTGCGGTGAAACCGCTGGTGATGCCTTCGCGGTGCTGCCACAACCGCTGCATCAAGGCCGACGTGACCCCGATGTACAAGGTGCCACGCACCCCGCTCGCGAGAATGTACACGCATGGTTGCCGTTCCCGTCGCATATCCCATCGTGGCCACGGGCAGATCAGTGGACAATGACCGTTGCTGCCGAATTGGCCGAAAGCCCTGATTCCGCATGACCGATAACCCCCTCCTTTCCGCCCAGGCCCAGGCCGAAGACCTCGACGCTGCATTGCGGCCCAAGACGCTGGCCGAGTTCGTTGGCCAGGAAGCCGCGCGCGAAAATCTCAAGATCTTCATCGAGAGTGCCAAGCAGCGGCGCGAGGCGATGGACCATGTGCTGTTCTTTGGCCCGCCGGGCCTGGGCAAGACTACGCTGGCGCAGATTATCGCGCGCGAGCTGGGGGTGAATTTCCGGGCCACGTCCGGGCCGGTGATCGCCAAGTCGGGCGATCTGGCGGCGCTGCTGACCAACCTCGAATCGGGCGATGTGCTGTTCATCGACGAAATCCACCGCCTCAATCCCGTGGTCGAGGAAGTGCTCTATCCCGCGATGGAAGACCGCGCGCTGGATCTGATCATCGGCGAAGGGCCTTCGGCACGCTCGGTGCGGATCGATCTGCCGCCGTTCACCCTGATCGGTGCGACCACGCGGCAGGGCCTGTTGCAGACCCCGCTGCGCGATCGTTTCGGCATCCCGGTGCGCCTGCAGTTCTATACCGTGGCCGAACTGGAACGCGTGGTGACGCGCGGCGCCACGCTGATGGGGGTGGGCATCGATAGCGAGGGCGCGCGCGAGATTGCCAAGCGTGCGCGCGGCACGCCGCGCGTGGCCGGGCGCCTGCTGCGCCGGGTGCGCGATTTTGCCCAGGTGATGGGCGATGGCACGATCACCCGCGCCCTGGCCGACCAGGCGCTGACCCGGCTTGAAGTCGATGCGCTGGGGCTCGATCTGCAGGATCGGCGCTATCTCATGATGATCGCCGATATCTACAAGGGCGGCCCGGTGGGGGTGGAAACCCTGGCCGCGGGCCTTTCCGAACCGCGCGACACGATCGAGGAAGTGATCGAGCCCTATCTGATCCAACTGGGCCTGGTGGCCCGCACGGCGCGCGGCCGCTGCCTCAATGATCGCGCCTGGCAGCACCTGGGAATCACCCCGCCCACGGCGCAGATGCCGGGCGGCCTGCCCGGCACCCTGCCCGGTCTGTTTGACCCCGACAGCGGCGAGTAGGCGGATTTGCCTGTCGGAATCGGCAACACCCGGGCCGGCAAAAGTTCCAGATTGGGACAGAGTTAACACACCGGCGCGAAAAGTGACGAAATATGGCCCGCTGCCGTGCCGATTTCAGGTTAACGCGATGGACGCTGACGCTATGATCTGCGTTGTTCATCTGCGGGAAAGGCCGGCAGCCACCTGTTAAGTGGTTTCTGCTAGGCCGGCCCCGGGATTTAGCGAGAGCAACGATCATGTCGGTTAGGATGGCATTGGCAAAACTGGCGGCCTGCGCGGCAGGCGGCGCAGTTCTGGGCGGGGGCGCGGTGCACGTGTCCGAAGCGCCATCGACCGGCGAGATTCACCACACCAAGCCGATCAAGATCAAGCAGGCCAAGCCCCGCCGCGTGGTGCGCCGCGCGCCGCCGCACGTGGTGCACCGCCAGCGCAAGATCGTGACCACGGCCACCACCAAGGTGTGCGATCCGCCGCAGCAATATGCCATGGCGCCGGTGCCCTACATGGCGCCCCTGCCGCCCCAGGCGCAGGGCGGCGGCGGTGGCGGCGTGCCGGTGGTGATCGGTGGTGGACCGGTGGGCGGCTTTGGCGGCGGGTTCTTCGGCGGCTTCTTTGGCGGCAGCGGCGGTGGCGGTGGCAACGTGGTGGTATCCTCCACCAGCACTGGCTCCACCTCTACCTCGGGCGGCTCCAGCTCGACCTCCGGCGGATCGACCTCGACCTCGGGTGGCTCGACCTCCACGTCGAGCGGCAACGTCTCCACCTCCAGTGGCAATGTCTCGACCTCGTCGGGCAGCGTATCGACGTCCTCGGGCAGCGTTTCCACCTCGAGCGGGAACGTGAGCACCTCGTCCGGCAATGTCTCGACCTCTTCCGGCAACGTCAGCACCTCGTCCGGCAACGTGTCGACCAGTTCCTCGACCTCGACCTCGTCGGGCAATGTCAGCACGTCGTCCTCGACGAGCAGCAGCACCTCCTCGTCGACGTCGTCCTCCACCTCCTCGTCGACCTCCAGCTCGACGAGTTCCTCCAGCTCCACCAGTTCGTCCAGCTCCACCTCGTCTTCGTCCAGCGGATCGACGAGCAGCGGGACGACCACTGGCGGCACCGACGTGCCCGAACCATCGATGGTTCTGCTGTTCGGCGCCGCAGCCGCCGCGCTGGTTGCACGCCAGCGCTGGGGCCGGAGCCGCAAGCCGGCTTGAAACCACGGTCAAGCCCGGTTCTGTCGGGCTCCACGGAAGGGGCGGTCTTCGGGGGGAGGCCGCCCCTTTTTCGTGGGCTTAATGGCCCCTCCACCACCGCTTCGCGGTTGTCCCCCTCCCCATCAAAGATGGGGAGGATCTTGGTTATCCTCCCTGCCGCAGGCGGGGAGGGGGACCGCCGGCATAGCCGGTGGTGGAGGGGCATTTTCACCCCCGCACCAACGAAAAAGGGCGGCCCCGGTGGGAGCCGCCCTTCTTGCATTCCGGCGTTGAGGCCGGCGGCGATCAGGCCGCCAGCTTGCGCAGCACGTAGTGCAGGATGCCGCCGTTCTTGAAGTATTCCAGCTCGTTGGCGGTATCGATGCGGCACAGCGCATCGAACGTGAACGTGCTGCCATCGGGGCGCGTCACCTTGACGGTCACGGTCTGGCGCGGCTGGAGATCGGCGACGCCTTCGATGGTGAAGGCATCGTCGCCGGTCAGGCCCAGGCTCTGGCGGGTCTGGCCATCGAGGAACTGCAGCGGCAGCACGCCCATGCCGACGAGGTTCGAGCGGTGGATACGCTCGAAGCTTTCGACGATCACGGCGCGCACGCCGAGCAGGTTGGTGCCTTTGGCCGCCCAATCGCGCGAGGAGCCGGTGCCGTATTCCTTGCCGGCGATGACCACCATCGGCGTGCCATCGGCCTTGTACTTCTGCGCCACGTCATAGACCGCGCCCACTTCGTCGCCATAGCGCGAGAAGCCGCCTTCGGTGCCGGGGACCATTTCGTTCTTGATGCGGATGTTGGCAAAGGTGCCGCGCATCATCACTTCGTGATGGCCACGGCGCGCGCCGTAGGAGTTGAAGTCAGCCTTGGCGACCTGGTGATCCTGCAGCCACTTGCCCGCCGGGCTATCGGCCTTGATCGAGCCGGCCGGCGAGATGTGGTCGGTGGTGATCGAATCGCCCAGGATCAGCAGCGGCTTGGCGCCGACGATGTCGGACACCGGGGCAGGCGTCATGGTCATGCCTTCGAAGTACGGCGGGTTGGCGACATAGGTCGACCCGGCGCGCCACGAGTAGGTTTCCGAACCCGTCACGTTGATCGCCTGCCAGTGCTTGTCGCCCTTGTAGACGTCGGCATAGCGGGCCTGGAACATCGCGCGGTTCATCGCGCCCGACATGACCGAGTGAACCTCGGCGTTGGTCGGCCAGATGTCCTTGAGATAGACAGCGGCGCCGTCCTTGCTCGTGCCGATCGGGGTGGTGGTGAAGTCTTCGACCACCGTACCCTTGAGCGCATAGGCGACAACCAGCGGCGGCGAGGCCAGGAAGTTGGCGCGCACGTCAGGGCTGACGCGGCCTTCGAAGTTGCGGTTGCCCGAAATCACCGAGGCGGCGACGATGCCGTTCTCGTTGATCGCCTTGCTGATCGGCTCGGCCAGCGGGCCGGAGTTGCCGATGCAGGTGGTGCAGCCATAACCGACCAGGTTGAAGCCGATATTGTCGAGGTGCGACTGGAGACCGGCCTTGATCAGGTAGTCGGTCACCACCTGCGAGCCCGGTGCCAGCGAGGTCTTGACCCAGGGCTTGGGCTTGAGGCCCAGCTCGTCGGCCTTCTTGGCTACCAGGCCGGCCGCGATCAGCACGCCGGGGTTCGACGTGTTGGTGCAGCTGGTGATGGCGGCGATCACCACGTCACCGTCACCGATGTCATGGTCCTTGCCTTCGACGGCCACGCGCGACTGGGTCTTCTTGTAGACGTCGCCCAGGTCCTGGTTGAACACGTCGTCCACCTGCGGCAGCTCGACCTTGTCCTGCGGGCGCTTGGGGCCGGCGAGCGAAGGCACGACCGTCGACAGGTCGAGTTCGAGCGTGGAGGTGAACACCGGCTCGACCGAAGGATCGATCCAGAAGCCCTGCTCCTTGGCATAGGCTTCAACCAGCGCGATCTGGTCTTCATCGCGGCCGGTCAGGCGCATGTAGTCCAGCGTCTTTTCATCGATGCCGAAGAAGCCGCAGGTGGCGCCATATTCCGGCGCCATGTTGGCCAGCGTGGCGCGATCGGCCAGCGTGAGGCCAGCCAGGCCGGGGCCGAAGTATTCGACGAAGCGGCCGACCACGCCATGCTTGCGCAGCATGTTGGTGGCGGTCAGCACGAGGTCGGTGGCGGTCACGCCTTCCTGCAGCTGGCCGGTGAACTTGAAGCCCACCACTTCGGGGATGAGCATCGAGACCGGCTGGCCGAGCATGGCCGCTTCGGCTTCGATGCCGCCCACGCCCCAGCCCAGCACGCCCAGGCCATTGACCATGGTGGTGTGGCTGTCGGTGCCGACGCAGGTGTCGGGATAGGCGACCAGGTTGCCGTCCTGGTCTTCGCTGGTCCACACCGTCTGGGCGATGTGCTCCAGGTTGACCTGGTGGCAGATGCCGGTGCCCGGGGGCACGGCGTGGAAGTTGGAAAGCGACTTGGAACCCCACTTGAGGAAGTCGTAGCGCTCGCCATTGCGATAGTATTCGATCTCGACGTTCTGTTCGAACGCCTTGGGGTGGCCGAATTCATCGACCATGACCGAGTGATCGATCACCAGGTGCACGGGCACCAGCGGGTTGATCTTGCTGGTGTCACCGCCAAGCTTGGCGATGGCGTCGCGCATCGCGGCCAGATCGACCACGCAGGGCACGCCGGTGAAATCCTGCAGCAGCACGCGCGCCGGGCGGTACTGGATTTCCGCGCTGCTCGACGGGTTGTGCTGCCAATCGACCAGGGCCTTCACATCGTCGGCCGAAACGGTGAAGCCACCGTCCTCGAAGCGGAGAAGGTTTTCCAGCAGCACCTTCATCGAGAAGGGCAACCGCGAGACATCGCCGAACTTTTCGGCGGCCTTCTTGAGGGAGTAGTAGGCGACGTTCTTGCCGCCGACGGTAAGCGTGCTGCGCGTGCCGAGCGAGTCCTGTCCGACCTGGGTCATGGCTAAGCGAAATCCTCCTGCCGTTTGCGAGGGACCGCGGGCGCGAAGGCCGCTACCTGTTCCGGGGGCAAAGCCCATTCCGGGGGCAACGAAAGCCAGCGGGCCTCTCGTGAACGGCGCCGCGATGCGCTGTCAGGACCGACTCGTCAAGGGCGGGAAATGGCTAAATTTGCGAGATTTGGCTTATTGCGACGCAATAGCATAAGTATTGTCTCGCGTGGGGTGCAGTTCGTCGATTTGGGGCGGGTGGAACCGGCGGCGCGGCCGTGCTTGGGCCGATCCGGCCGCGCTCGATAGATGTCACGCAGCAGGCATTGATCGCGAACTTCGCCGAATCTTGCCATAACGCTTATTGTGGCAAACGCCCCGAAGGAGTTTTGCCATGAAAGTCATCCTGACACCGGAACTGGAATCGCTGATCAATCACAAGGTGCGTGCGGGACGCTACACCTCCGCCAGCGAAGTGGTGCGCGAAGCACTGCAGCTTATGGCCGAACGCGACCAAGTGCAGGAATTGCTCAAGGCATCCATGCGCGAAAAGGTCGCGGCGGGGATGCCCTCGCCGCGCGTCGGGCGCGGCAGCGACGGCGAAGCGTTCATGGCACAACTCGATGCTAATCTTGCCGCCATCGAGGCCAAGGGCCGGAAGTGACTGGTCGCTACACCCTCTCGCCTGAAGCGCAGCGGGATATCGAGCAGATCAGGGAATACTACCTCAACGAGGCCGGAGCCCCGGTTGCGCGCCATGTGCTGGCGCAGATCACAAAGGCGCTGCGCTTCCTTGCAGGAACGCCCGGCGCCGGACATCGGCGGATGATCTTACCATCGAGGACGTGCGGTTCCGGCCAGTGCTGTCCTATCTGATCGCCTATGATCCAGAGACGCGGTCCATCGGCATCGCCCGAGTATTGCACACCAGGCGCGACCTTGAAACGCTGCTCAACAGGTTGCCGCCGCGCATGTAATGTTGCCAAAATTTGGCTCAATATTACTATGATTGGCGCCATTCCTAATTGCCCAAAACATGCGATCAGGCGAGTAGGTCTTAAGCCTCACTTCGCCATAAACGAGCTATAATTGCGCCTGTCTAGAGACTCCGACATCTCCCGCCGTAGTTCCCCATATCCAATGGAACGGGCGGTGCGCCGATTTGTACTAACTCGCGATGACGCGGTCATGGACGTCTTTACGCAATTCTGCGCTCGCATTCAGTCCGAATGTCGTAGTAGGCTTGCGCGGTTCCGATATCCCAAGCGCGATCGGTACTCATTTGAGTTTGTGAGCAAAATGCGAGCAATTCGTGAAAATTTAAAAACGTTACGGGATCCAATCCTGGTAGCAATTCAATATGCCGTATTTGCGTGATGATAGAACCAATGGTTGCGTTAAAAGGACCGATATTGCTTTGCGCCAACGAAGCATCGATTGAGAGAATTATTTTTCTGTATAATTCCAATCTATAATTTTCGTAACGTTGCACTATTTCCGCTTGCTGCGCGCGATTGGCATCTGCGGCTGCCTTACTTTTGAAATGCTCCCAAAGAGCCAGCCCGAGGGCCATGACGACAGCCAAAATCGTTCCAATTGCTGAAAACCAATCTGCAACACTCCCCCACTCGATATCTGCTGGACAAAACACGATAACCCCCGACACAATAATAACTCGACAGTGACAATCCTTACAGCTTGATCAACCCTCATTCAGCGACTTGATCAACGATCACTGACCCCATCGCGGCTACAGTTGCCAACTATCTTGGCATTGGACAATGCAACCTACGGGCCCACACACCGACACCGCACTTTGCCCCTGCCCGCCGCGTTCTGACATGAGAGGATAAGTCTGCCGAATCTTGCATCCCCGGAATCCGGGGACCGTATACTTAATCGCCATCACGACTCGACATTCTCGGCGCAAGCAAGAGTGTACGGCACTCTACCAGCGGCGCTTCACGGCAAAGCCATCGAACAACGCCTCGTTCGACACCAGCGTCATGTCCTCCACCTGGGCCTGGGCGATCAGCAGGCGGTCAAACGGATCTTCGTGGGGGATGTTCATTTCCCCCGCAAGCCGGGCGTGGCGGACGCTGATCGCCAGTTCGGCAAAGCCCTGGCCGGCGACAATCGCCGCGAAATCCTGCGCCAGCAGGGCTGCACCGGGCAGCTTGCCGATGCGGAACTTGGTGGCCACTTCCATAGCGGAGGCCGCGCTGACGGCAATGGTATTGGCCTCGTCGGCGATGGCTTCCTGGGCGCAGCGGCTCAGTGCCTCGTCACCGGCCGGCCACCAGATCAGTGCATGGGCATCGAGCAGCAGCCTCAAGCGAGGTTCCACCCGCCGAGTTCATCGTCCGGCAAAGGCTCGTCAAACCGCGCATCCAGGGCGATCTGCCCCTTGAATGCGCCGAAGACGCGACGACCGCGCGGCTCGACCGGCACGAGGCGCACCACCGGCACATTGCCACGGGCTATCACCAAGTCACCACCTGCAAGCGCTTCGGCGATCAGGCGGGACAGGTTGGTCTTGGCGTCGTGAACCGAGAACTGCGCCATTGGCGATCTCCTTAGCCATAAATATAGCTAAGTGCGCCTAGCCCAGCAAAGGCCACTCTTTCCGCACTGCCGCCGTGTCAGCGCAGCAGGCACCCTACATCGGCTCGGGATGCGGATCGCCGCGCCGCGCCGCCAGGATGCAGCCGGCCACGATCAGCGTAACGCCGGCGACCGTGCCACGCGTCACCGGTTCGCCAAAGGCGACATAGCCGGTGATCGCGGCCCAGATGAACGCGGTGTATTCCAATGGGACCAGCACCTGTGCCTGGGCGCGGGCATAGGCCCAGGCCATCAATAGCATGGCGATCACCGACATGATCGCGCCGGCCACCACCAAGCCCCAGGCGAGCGGGGTGGGCCATGTCGTCCATGCCAGGGCGATGGGTGAAAGGGACGTGGCGGTCACCAGGCTTTGGTAAAAGGCGACTTCGACCGGGCTGGCCACTTGCGCCTGGCGGCGCTGGAGCACCAACGTCGTCGCATAGAGCACGGCAGAGGCCAGAATTTCGACCAGGCCGCGCCAGGCGCCCGGCCCGGGAGCCGCGCCCAGTTGATCCCTGGCGATGACAGCCACGCCCACCAGCGCCAGCAACGAGCCCATCACCGCGCGGTGGCTGACGCGTTCACCCAGGGTCAGCGCGGCCAGATAGAGTGCGATCAGCGGCGCCAGGAATGACAGCGCCATGCCCTGCGCCAGCGGCATGCGCACCACGCCATCGAAGAACAGCACCCCCATGCCCGCCGTGACCACACCGCGCAGCACGTGAAGCCGCAAGATAGCCGGGGGCGGCAAACGCCCTTTCCGGTGCAGCAGCGTTTCCCGCAGCCAGAACGGTGCCACGACCACGGCGCTGGCCGTGCTGCGCCAGAACACCGCGACAAAAGCCCCCAGCATGAGCGAGGCACCTTTCATGGCGCCGTCCATCACGCTGAAAAAAACAAGGCCGATCAACGTGGCGATGATCGGCAGGAGCGGGCGCGGCGTATGCATGGGCGGCGCATAGCCGAGTGCCGGCAGATTGGCTATCATCGCGCCAATGCGTTTGGCGGAAACGATGAACCGTGTTTATCGTTTGGAAGGAAAAGCAGCCATGTGCATGCCTGATTCAGCTTGGCGAAAGCCTCGCTGCTTGATTGGCGGTGGGGCATGGGGCAGTAGATGAACCGTGCACCACGTGCGTGCAACCGAATGGCAACAGGGAATTTCGAACCGATGACCCCCCGCAAGACCTGGCCGCAGCGCCGCAACCGTGCGCGTCTTTTCGGCGCGACGACGCTGGCCATGGCGCCCCTGGTTGCCACGTCGCTGGTTGTTACGCCCCTGCTAGCCACGCCAGCCCTTGCCCGCACGCAGGACAACAGGGGCCCGGTGGACCTGACCGCGCAGGCGCAGCAGCCGGCGCCCCCACCGGCCAAGGTACCGCCGGCCAAGCTGCCCCCGGCTCCCGCTGTCAGCCCGGCCGTCCCGCCCGCGCCCGGCGCGGCCGTGGCCTTGCCCGCGCCGCCCCCTGCCCTGCCCGAGGTGGAAGCGCCGCCGCCAGTGGCGGTGTGGACGCTGCAGGATGCCAAGGACCTGCTTTCGGCCATTCGTGGCATCGGCAGCGAAGGCCTGTTTGCCCGCGATTACCAGCCTGCTGCGCTCGCCGCCGCGATCACCAAGGGGGAAGGCGACGATCTCAACCAGCTGGCCAGCAAGCTGTTCGTGTGGCTGGCCGAAGACCTGCGCGACGGGCGCACGCCGATGACCGCGCGCGAGCAGTGGTTTGCGGTGGACCCCGACCAGGACCTTCACCCCAATTCGGCGCTGCTGGCCCAGGCCACCGAAACCCATGACGTGAAGGGCACGCTGCGCGCGCTGCTGCCCACGCACCCCGATTACGCCCTGCTGCGCCAGCTGTTGCAGACCACCAAGGAGCCTGCCAAGCTGGCCCTGGTGCGCGCCAACATGGACCGCTGGCGCTGGCTGGCCCATGACCTGGGCCTGCAATACCTGATGATCAACGTGCCCGAGCAGATGCTGCGGTTGACGGTGAACAACCAGATCATCACCACCTATCGCGCCATCGTGGGCAAGCCCGGCAGGACCGCGACGCCGCAGCTGGCGGAAATGGTGGAGAACGTGGTGTTCAACCCCACCTGGACGGTGCCGCAGTCGATCGTGAAGGGCGAAGGCCTGGGCGCCGATCTGCTGGCCCACCCGGCCAAGGCCAAGCGCATGAACTATGCCGTCAAGCAATTGTCTGACGGCACGATCCAGGTGGTGCAGCAGCCGGGCGAGAACAATTCGCTGGGCCGGGTCAAGCTCGACATGCCGAACGAGTTCGCCATCTATATCCACGATACGCCCAACCGGAACCTGTTCGCCCAGGAAAACCGCGCGCTGTCGCACGGTTGCATCCGCGCCGAACGCGCCACCGAACTGGCCATGACCATGGCGATCCTGGGCGCCGACCTGCCCAAGGAAACCGCGGTGGAATACAACCTGTCGGGCAAGTACACCAAGGTGCCGATGACCAAGCCGTTCCCGGTCTACATTACCTATTTCACCGTGGCGCGCGATGTGAACGGCGTGATGCGCAGCTTCAAGGACATCTATGGCCGCGATCCGGCCGTGCTCGCCAGCTTTGCGCAGCCGCGCCAGCTGCACACCACGCAGCGCAAGAGCAACGAAGCCGTGATCAAGCTGGACAACCCGCTCTAAGCATTGAGCAGGCCAGACGATACAAAACGAAACGGCGGCGAATCATTGCTGATTCGCCGCCGTTTTGCGTGGATGGGGTGTGATCAGCGGCGGTTGCTGGCAAAGCGGATAGTGGGAGCCATGCCGGGCTGGTTGGCCACGGGATTGGCCAGCACGATGCACACGCCGCCCTTGGCCTTGACCGAGCCGCACAGCGAGCGCGCCGGGCTGGCGCTGGCAAAGCCGGCGGCCTGGGTGCGCCAGAACTGCTTGCCGTTGACGACTGCGGCGGTGATCACCGGGCGATAGCCCTTGAGCGCGGGATTGATCGCCAGGTAATGGCGCCAGGCGCGGTGCGCACCTTCCTGCGTGGAAAAAGCGCCGAGCTGCACCAGGTGGGTGCCAGCCGGCATGGCCGGCGTGCGCGCGGCGAGCGTGGCCACGCGGGCCTGGGCCGCCTTGGCCACCAGGGCAGGCGCACGATCGGCGCGATCGGCGGGGCGCAGGCGGCCGGTGATGACCGGAGCGGCCGCGTGGGTGGTGCCGGGGCGCGGGGCGATGGCCCAGGCCGGCACGTTGGCGCTGGCGACGGCCGAGGGAGCGCCTGACGCGGACGACGGCGGCATGTCGATCGCGGCGAGCTTTTCCGCCGTGGGCGCGGCGCTGGCATCGGCCACCTGGGGCTGGGCCGCGCCATTGTCGACTGCGGGCAGTTCCTGCGCGGCAAAGCTGGCGAGCACCGGAGCCTGTGTCGCGGCGGGCGGGCTGGCCGGCGTGGTGCCGATCGCCGCCTGTGCCGTAGCGGCCTGGGCAGCCTGGGCCACGGCCTGTCCGGCACCGGCAGCGGGGAAATTGGCGAGCGCCAGCGCGGTGGGCTGGCCTTCGTCTTCGATCTGGCCGGGCACGCCGAGCACGCCGGCCACGCGCAGGCGCATGTTGCCCGGATCGTTGAGCTGGGCCCACTGCGCCATGCGCGCGGTGAGCTGATCGGCAGGCACATCTTGCGCGGCCATGTCGCGCGCCTCGCGCCAGTGGCCGGCCATGGCCATGGCATAGGCCAGGTTCTGGCGGGTCTTGGGCGTATCATCGCCGCCGCGCACCGCGCCGGTCAGCACCTCCACCGCCTGGTCGGCATGGCCGGCCAGGGCCAGGGCAAGGCCATAATCGGCCACCGGAATCTGCTGGCGATGGGTGCCGAGCGTATCGACCGCGACATCGGGATGGCCGAGCGCAATGTCGGTCAGCGCCAGGCTGAGCGCGACCTTGCCATCATCCTGGCCCAGTTCCATCGCATCGTCATAGGCCTGGCGCGCCGCCACGAAGCGGCCGGCGCGCAGATAGGCGCTGCCCAGCAGCATGCGATAGCCCGGGTTGCGCGGATCGGCCAGGACCGCCTGCTCTGCCAGGGCGACGGCCTTGACCGCTTCCCCCCCGGTCAGCGCCGATTGCGCGCGGGCGGCGGACTGCCCCGGATGGACCGAGCCCTGGGCACAACCGGCGACGAGGCCGGCGGCCAGGGCCGTGGTGGCCAGCGAGAGGATCATGCGATGGGACATCATGGGCGTTTCCCGCAAAAGCATCAGCGCGGCCGCCGCAACGGGGCGGCGCGCGTGGAGGGCAAGGGTTCGGATTGAGGCAACTGGGCCAGCACGTCTTCAAGGCCGGGCGTGGCATCGACCAGGCGATCGAGCGCCTCGATCAGCAGCGACTGGGCACTGCGCCGCTCGGCCGTGCAGCAGGCGCGCAGCAGGGCATGGCGGCGCGGATCGAGCCGCAGCGTGAAGGCGACCTTCTTGCCGGGCAATTGTTCCACATCGAGCGCGGCGCGGCGGTTGGCCGCCACCTTGCGGTCAAGCACCGCCGAAAGCTGGGCGATCTGGCGCAGCACTTCGGGGCGGCTGTCATCCTCGCCGGCCTCTTCCAGGGCGACGACTTCGGCCAATGGCAGCGCGGGCTCGGCGTCAGGCACGATGGCCGCGTCGGGTTCGATGCCGGCCCAATCGAGCGAGACATGGCTGCGCATCGCCGGGCGCGCGGCGCCCTTGCGCGCCAGCAGCGATCCGGTGAGCGAGGCAAATGGCTTGGTTTCAGGCGTGCCCATGGTTGCGTCTCCCTCGCTCACGAACCGGCCACGCGGCGCCCGAAGCTGCCGACCGGGCGCGGCGCGGCGCCGCCCAGCGCGCGCACCGGGGCCATGCCGGGCTGGCTCTGCTGCGGCACGGCAAACACGGTGCGGCGGAAATTCTTTTCCAGGCGTTCGGAAATATAGGCCCACAGCTGCGCCACTTCGGCGGCAGAGCGGCCGGTGGGATCAACCTCCATCACCGTGCGCCCATCGATCATCGAGGCGGCAAAATCGGTGCGATGGTGCAGGGTGATCGGCGCGACAGTGCCGTGTTGCGACAATGCGACGATCGCCTCGGCCGTGATGCGCGCCTTGGGCGTGGCGCCGTTGACGGCAAAGATCAGCGGCTTGCCCGCGCGTTCGCACAGGTCGACCGTGGCGCCCACGGCGCGTAGATCATGTGGCGAAGGGCGCGTGGGCACGACGATGAGTTCGGACAGCGCGATCACCGACTGGATCGCCATGGTGATCGCTGGCGGAGTATCGATCACGGCCAGCTTGAAACCCTGCTGGCGCAAGACCTGGAGATCCTGGGCCAGGCGACCCACGGTGGTCTGGGCAAAGGCGGGAAAATCAGCCTCCCGCTCGTTCCACCAATCGGCCAGGCTGCCCTGGGGATCGATATCGATCAGCACGACCGGCCCGGCACCGGCGCGTTGCGCCTGCACGGCGAGGTGGCCGGACAAGGTGGTCTTGCCCGATCCCCCCTTTTGCGAAGCCAAGGCCAGTACGCGCAATGTGTCCCCCTGAGGCTGGCGTGCGATCAGGCCTGAGGGATTCGCAGATTGCGCTGAAATTTTGGTTAACACCCCCGGTGTTTCCGGGGCCTGGGGCAGCGCCCGGCCATGGTGTTGGCAAAATACCACGCAAGCGCGCGCGGGCGCATCGAGGCGATGACGGCGGGGGAAAACTTGTTTACCATTTTCCCCGCAAGAGGCCTGAGGGAAAGCCCGCAGAGACCTGCCCTGGCAAGAGATTCGCGTTCAACATGATCACGCCGCGCCCCAAGACCGCTTCGCTTCGCGCCATGGCCACGCTGGCTGCCGTGGCGGCCCTGTTTCCCACGCTGGTCTGGGCCGATGTGCGCGACGGAGTAAACGCCTGGTCGCGCGGGGATTATGCCGGGGCCGTGCGCCAGTGGCAGGGGCCGGCCGCCAAGGGCGACGCTGATGCGCAGTTCAACATGGGCCAGGCGGCCAAGCTGGGCCGGGGCATGCCCAAGGACATGGCCAAGGCCGAGGACTGGTTCCACAAGGCCGCGCGCCAGGGCCATGCCCGCGCCGCCGACAACTATGGCATCCTGCTGTTCCAGACCGGCCGCCAGAGCGAAGCGCTGCCCTGGCTCACCGCCTCGGCCGATCGCGGCGAGCCGCGCGCGATGTATGTGCTGGGCGTGGCGGCGTTCAACGGCGATTTCCAGCCCAAGGACTGGGTGCGCGCCTATGCCCTGATGACGCGGGCGGCAGCCGTGGGGCTGCCCCAGGCGATCGAAAGCCTCAAGACGATGAACCAGGTGATCCCGCTGGAACAGCGCCAGATGGGCGCATCGCTGGCGAGTGACCTGGAAACCCGCACCAGCGACCAGCGCTCGCGCGAATTGGCCGCCGCCGAACTGGGCGTGAGCGCTCAAGCCACCGATGGCGCCCCCGCCGGCACGATGGCCGCTGCTGCGCCGGTGCCCGCCCGCGCCGCGCCCGCCGCGCTGACCCCGGTTGACCTGCCGCCGGCGCAGACCGGCGATGGCACCATGACGACAGCGCCCGGCCGCGTGATGGCCGGCGCCAGCTATGCCAATCCGGTAGAGGTGCCGCGCGCCGCGGTGGCCGCCCCCCTGCGCCCCGGCCCAAGCCGACGGCGGCGGTCACGCCGCCCAAGCCGGCACCGGCTGCCGAAGCAAAGCCCGCACCAAGGCCGGCACCAAAGCCGGCTGGCGCGCCACGGCCCGCTGCCACGGCAACCGGCGCCTGGCGCATCCAGTTGGGGGCCTTTTCGCAAAAGAGCAATGCCGATGGCCTGTGGGCGCGCGTGCGGGGCCGGGCCGAACTGGCCGGGCACCCGCGCATCGACCTGGCCGAGGGCAAGGTTACGCGGGTTCTGGCGGGGGGCTTTGCCAGCCAGGCCGAAGCCGCGCATGCCTGCGCCGCGCTGAAAGGCGCGGGCGTGGATTGCATCACCTTGAAGCCCTGACGGTTTGGTCTTTCCGGCAGGCCGCGCGCGGTGCATGGGCGTGGGATGACCACGCTCGCCGCTTCGCCTGCCCCAGACCTGGCCGCGCCGTCCCGCATCGCCGCGCTGGACTTCCTGCGCGGCTGCGCCGTGCTGGGTATCCTGGCGATCAACATCACCGGATTTTGGGGGCCGCAACTCGCCAGCCTGAGCCCCGCCCTGCCGCGCCTGGATAGACCGGGCCTGATCTGGTTCGTGATCAGCTACCTGCTGTTCGATGGCAAGATGCGCGGCCTGTTCACCCTGCTGTTCGGGGCGAGCATGGTGCTGTTTGCGCAAAGCGTGGAGCGGCGCGGGTTGTCGCCCGATACCATGCAGGTACGCCGCCTGCTGTGGCTGCTGGTGTTTGGCTATCTGCACTATGCCCTGCTGTGGTGGGGCGATATCCTGTTTGCCTATGCGCTGTGTGGCATGCTGGCGCTGGCGCTGCGGCGGCTCGATCCGCTGCCGCTGCTGGCGATCGGCGTGCCGGTGCTGGTCTTGGCCCATGCGTTTGATGCGCTGGCCGCCCTGCCCGCGATTGCCGGGGAACAGCGCGTGCTGGCCGGGATCGGCACCCCGGCAGACCGCGCCGCCGTGGCCGATATCGCCGCGCGCGTGGCGCAATCGCTGGCGGCCGACGCGCGCGTGCTCCATGCCGGCTGGATCGAGAGCGTGGGCTTGCGCACCCTGGTAACGCCAGCCTTCCCGCTGACCGCCACGCTCAACACCTTCAGCGAGACGTTTCCGCTGATGCTGATCGGCATGGCCTTGTTCAAAAGCGGCTTTTTCACCGGGCGCTGGCCGCGTGCGGCGATGCTGGGCCTGGCGCTTGGCGGCGTAGCGCTGGGCGGCGGCGCCACCGTGGCGCTGGCGCTGTGGGCCGATCGCAGCGGCTGGCCGGCGCAGCTGACCTTTGCCGTGACCACCGACATGGCTGCCCTGCCCCGGCTGGCGATGACGCTGGGCTATGCCGCAGCGCTGCTACTGGCCTGGCCAGTGCTGGCGCGGCGGGCGCCGGGCCGCGCGCTGGCGGCAGCGGGGCGCTGCGCCTTTACCAATTACCTCGGCACCAGCCTGATCATGAGCGCGCTGTTCTGTGGCTGGGGCGCGGGGCTGGGTTGGGGCAATGCCCATGCCGTGCCGCGCGGCAGCCTGCCGCTGTTCGTGATCCTGGGTTGGGCGATCATGCTGGCCTGGCCGCAAGCCTGGCTGGCCCGCTTTGGCCAAGGGCCGCTGGAGCGGCTGTGGCGGCGGCTGACCTTTGCCGGCGTTACACCGCCTGTGGGTGGCGCGGGGTAAGGATCAGCACGCCTTCTTCCACCCGCCAGCCTTTGAGGCGGTTCAGGAAATTCATGCCCAGCACGTTGAGACCGCCGGTCGTCTCGCTGACGATCACGTCCATGTCGCGCGCGACGATCGAGCCGAACTTGAGGGTTTCCAGCCGCGCGGTCTGTGCCTCCACATCGCCGTTGGCAGTGTGCATCACCACCGGCAGGCGCAGGGGATCGGCCGTAATGCCCGCCTCGCTGGCGCCTTCGGCCGACAGCGTGGTGATCGTGGCGCCGGTATCGACCATGAAGCGGGTGCGGGTGCCGTTGACGTTGGCCTCGATCCAGTAGTGCCCGTCAGCCGCCAGCGGCACGCGCACTTCGCCGCCCGAAACCTGCGCTTCGGGCAGGCCGATGCTGGGCATGAAATGGGCGAACGAGGGATCGAGGTGAACGAAGCGCAGGCACGCCACGGCAAACACGCCCAGCAGCACGAGATTGCCGAAAAAGCGCATGAGCCGCGCCAGGCCACCGCCACCCAACCCCGCCAGGGTGACCAGCACCATCGCCACCAGCGCTGCGGCAAGCAGCGGCGGCGGGCTGATAAGCCAGGGCGGCAGGGCGCCAAGCATGTGGCCGGGATCGATCATCACCCGCCTTTTGCCACGGCCAACCTTGCCCCAAGCTGAAAACGCATGCGCGCGGCCGCCATGCCGTAACGCTTGGGAAACCACGGTGATTTACGATAGAACCCAGGCTTGTCCCGGGGCGGGACAGGCAGCCCGGCGTGCTGGCCACGGTCAGCGCGAACGCTATTATCCGGGGCGAAAGGAAAATCTGGCATGGCTGGCAAGCCGGCGTGGTGGCGCAAAGCGCTGTGGCCGAACGGAAAAGACGGGTTGAAGACGAGGCAAGGCCGCCAGGCCGCGTGGCGCCGCCTGGCGGTGCTGGGCGCGGGCGCCTGTGCCACTGGCCTGGCCATGCTCCTGGCGTTTCATGTGGGCCAGGACCTGGCCCGCAGCCTGGCGGGCGGGGATGACGATGCGCCCCAGGCCCTGCCAACCGCGCTGGCCGAGGCGGCCCCTGCCCCGGCCGCGCAAGCCGCTACCCCGCCGGCAGCGGCTGCGCCTGCCGTGCAGACCCCGGCAGCCGACACACCGTTCGTGGTCAAATCCGTGCTCAAGATCGATGGCCCGATCCGCTTTGGCCAGTTCTATTGGGATGAAAGCCAAGGCCAGGCCGGCCCGGTGGTGATCACCGTGGACCTGACCGCGCGCGTGCTCTCGGTGTTCCGCGATGGCCACGAGATCGGCGCCACCGCGATCCTCAAGGGCTATGGCGACAAGCCCACCCCGCTCGGCGTATTTCCGATCACCCAGAAGGACGCAACGCACGTGTCCAACCTCTATGACGCGCCGATGCCCTGGATGCTGCGCCTGACCAACGATGGCGTCTCGATCCACGGATCAAAGGTGGAAAAGGGCTATGCCACCAACGGCTGCGTGGGCGTGCCCGACGAATTCGCCAAGCGCCTGTTCAAGGTGGCGAGCCTGGGCGACAAGGTGATCATCACCGACGGCAAGCGCCTGGGCCTGGGCGGGTCGATCAATCCTGGGGCTTAGGTGGATGGGCGCGGTTGCGCGCCGTTGCTGATGGGGAGCCGGCAGGCTAATGTTCCGGCATGCCAATAGTGGAAGCCTTTGATCGAGAAGACGCGTTGACACCGCTGTTCACGGCGGAGTTCGATTTCCTGCCGCGCAAGGGAGAATACCTCTCAATCGATGCGTCGACGGGATATTTCACATACTATAATGTTGTTGAGATTTGGCATCGACAGGACAGTGAGGGTGGTCCTTTTCGTGCGTGCATACGCCTTGAAGTGATCGACTGATAAATCGCTCTCGTTCAACCACTTGTATTCCATTCCACCGTGATAACCGCGCAGGCGGGAATGACGAAGTGGGAGGGAGCACGGGCAGCTTGCGATCCATGCAGGCTGCGCCATTTGCGCTCGATTGGCTTAACCGTGCCCGCTGGTCCGTCTCCATTAAATCCACACGAAGCCACGAAGACACGAAGGAGGCTAAAGACGTCTTTCTTCGTGTCTTCGTGGCTTCGTGTGAAATTATCTTGGGACCAGGTCGCGACTTGGCCGCTGCGTGAGGCCTGAAGAAGAAGCGGGACCCCGGATCAAGTCCGGGGTGACGAGGAATAGGACGGTCGTTTGTGGAATGACCGTCACTGGTGATCCCCCCGCCGGGGAGGACATCACAGCACGTCGAACCCGCTGCCCAGGCCAGCGCGCAGTTTGTCCAGGGCCTGGGCCTTAAGCTGGTGCACGCGCGGGACGGATACTTCCAGCACCTGGGCGATTTCCGCGAGGTTCAGTTCCTCCACGAAATAGAGCTGGATCACCAGTTGCAGCCGCTCGGGCAGTGCGGCGACGGCCTTGGCCACGAGTTGGCGGCTTTCGCTGTCGGCCAGCTGGGCAAAGGCATCGGGGCGATCGTCGGCAAAGGCGCTGTCGCTGTCGGAATAGGCGTCGTCGATCGCCTCGATCCGTACCGGCTCGCTCGCCGCGCGCAGGTCGGCCAGTTCGGTGTCGGTCAGCCCCAGGGCGCGGGCCAGTTCGGGCTCGCTGGGCATGCGGCCCAGTTCCATGGTCAGCTGGTTGGTCTTTTCGCGCAAGGTGCGCCGCCGATCGGACGAGGTGCGCGAAAGCGGCATGGTGCGCCGCACCAGATCCACCATCGCCCCGCGCACCCGCAGCTTGGCATAGGCGGCAAAGCCATCTTCAGTGGGGCCGGAATGCTTTTGCGCGCATTCGGTCAGCGCCACCAGGCCCGCCTGGACCAGATCATCGACATCCACCCCGGAATGGCCAGACCCGTGCACGTGCCAGGCCAGGCGGCGCACCATCGGCAGGAACCGGCGAATGCGATCGGCGGTGTCGTCACGATAGGCACGCGAGGCGGCAAAGCTGCGGTGATCGTGTTTCATGGAGTCTCGTTTTCTTTTTTGAAGACCAGGAAGAGGCAGGAACGGGCGCCGCGATCACGCCGCCAGGGCGGGTTGGAGCGGCGGCGGCTGCTGCGGCGGCCCGGTCGGCGTCTCCTCGCCGATCACGGCCACCACCTCGATCGGCTGGGTGGGTGGCAGTTCGGCGATCGACAGCACCACGCATGCCGGCGCGCGCTGGCGCATCAGCGCGGCCAAAGCCCGCCGCGCGCGCGGCTGCACGATCAGCGCCGGCGCAATCGCTCCGGGGCCGCGCTGGGTGACAATGGCGTTGACCCGTTCGCCGATAGTGCGCGCGAGGTCTGGCTCGATCACCGGCTGGCCGGTGACCGGATCGTGCATCCCGCCCACGATCATCCCTTCAAGCTGGCCCGAGAGGGTGAGCACGGGCAGCCGTTCGGTGGGGCCACAGACCCGCGCGACGATCAGCCCGCCCAGCTCGGCCCGCAGCAGATCGACCAGCTTGTCATGGTCGGTGGTCTGCAGCACGGCCTGGCTCAGCGCCGCCAGGATCGGCATGGGATGGGCGATGGTCACCCCGTCTTCGAGCAGGGCGTGGAACAGGCGGGTGAGCGCGGCAAGCGAGAGCGGCTGCGGATGCAGCGTTTCGATAAGGCCAGGCGCGCGATCGCGCACCGCGTCGAGAATGGCGCGCACTTCATCCGGGCCGAGCAGCAGCTGCGGCCGTTCACCCAGCAACTGGTTGAGGTGCGTGGCGATGACCGTGCTGGCGTCGACCGTGAGGAAGCCTTCGGCGATGGCCTGATCGCGCAAGTGGTTCTCGATCCACAGCGCCGGGCAGCCAAAGCTGGGGTCGCGCGTCGCCTCGCCAATGAGGCCATGATCGCCGCGCGCCTCGCCGGCATCGATCGCCAGCACGCGATCGGCGCGCACCGTGGCCCCGCCCAGCGGCACCCCGCCCAGCATGATGCGATAATCGTTGGGGCCAAGATCGAGGCTGTCGCGCACGCGGAACTGCGGCACGACAAAGCCGAACGCCTGGCTCAACTGCTTGCGCACGCCGGTGATGCGGGTGACCAGCGGGGAACCGCGCCGCTCGTCCACCAGGTGGACCAGGCCATAGCCCAGCTCGATAGTGACCAGCGTGTGGTCGCTGACCTCTTCCAGGGTGATGCGGGCCGGATCGCTGGGCGGCGCTTCGGGTTCGAGCACGGGTTCGGGGCGGCGGGCCCGCTGGCGCAGGGCCCACCACAGCCAGCCGGCCCCGGCCGCGGCGGGCAGGAAAACCGATTGCGGCATGGCGGGAATGGCGCCGATCGCGCCCAGGATCACCGCCACCGGCAGCCAGGTGGCGGGATTGGCGAACTGGTGGCCGATCTGGCCGGCCAGATCGCGCGTATCGGCCACGCGGGTGACGATCACTGCCGCCGCGATCGACAGCAGCAGCGACGGCACCTGCGCCACCAGCGCATCGCCCACCGCCAGGGTAATATAGCGCTGCGCCGCCTCGCCAGCGCTCAACCCGTGGGTGATCATCCCCAGGCAGAAGCCGGCGATGATATTGACGCCCAGGATCAGCAGCGCGGCAATGGCATCGCCTTTGACGAACTTGCTGGCGCCGTCCATCGCGCCATAGAAATCGGCTTCGGTCGCCACTTCGCGGCGGCGGGACTTGGCTTCATCGGCGCTCATCAGCCCGGCGGCAAGATCGGCATCGATCGCCATCTGCTTGCCCGGCAAGGCATCGAGGGTGAAGCGCGCCGACACTTCTGACACACGGCCCGCGCCCTTGGTCACCACCACCAGGTTGATGATCATCAGGATCATGAACACGAACAGGCCAACGGCGAAATTGCCGCCGACCAGGAACGCGCCGAAGGCCTCGATCACGTGGCCAGCGGCGGCCTCGCCCTCGTGGCCGCGCACCAGCACGATGCGGGTGGACGCCACGTTGAGCGCCAGGCGCAGCAGCGTGGCAAACAGCAGGACCGAGGGGAACGAGCTGAAATCGAGGGGCTTTTCGGCGTTCATCGCGGCCATCAGGATCGCCACCGACAGCGCGATGTTGACCACGAAGAACACGTCGAGCAGCACCGAAGGGAGCGGCACGATCATCAGCACGATAAGCATGAGGATGCCGGCCGGAAGGGCCATGGCACCGGGCGAGCCAAAACGCTTGAACATGATCGGTTAGAGCCCCATCGCCTTGAGCCGGCTATAGGCACGGGCCACATGATCGCCACCCGACGTGCCTGGCGCGGCCAGGGCAAAGGTATCGCGCAGGGTCTCGGCCATCGAGGCGCGCGGCGTGGCCGCCGGCCCGCCGGGGCTGCCGGCATTGGCCGCTGCCTGCTGGAATTCCTGCGCCATGGGGCCGCCGGTTGGCACCGGCTGCATGGTCTGTGCCCCCGGCAGATCGAGCGCGGAGGGAGCGCCATAGGGCGTGGCCGCCATCGCCCATGAGCCCGAGAGCGGCGGCAGCGGGCTGCCGCTGCCGGCAGCCTCGAGCCGGCTGCGCAAAAGGTCCATCACGCCCGAAAGCGAACGCGGCGCGCCGTTGGCGGAAAAGAAGATCGCGCGGTTGGCCGCTGCCGCCTTGGGCAGCAGCGCCGCCGCGCTGGCATCGGGATCGGCGGCCAGGCCGGCAAGAAAGCGCCCGGCGCCATCGGCACCGAGGAAATGCGCGAGATAGAGTTCGGCATTGTCGGGATCGCGGCCCAGCGTGGTGGAGAGCGCCACGCGGTTATCGTTGGCCAGGTCTCCGGCCAGCAGGGCAGAAAGCTGGGGGTCATGGCGCATGGCCAAGAGGCGGCTGCGCAGCGCGGGATCGCTGGCGGCGCTGCCCACGGCATCGCCGGCCCAATCCAGCCCATGATCGGCGCCGTGGCGCGCCAGGGTGCCGAGCCAGGTCTGCCCGGTGAACTGGTAAAGCCCGGTCGCGCTGGAGGTGCGGGCGCGGGCATGGGGATCAAGCCCGGATTCGAGCCGCGCCTGCGCGAGCAGATAGCCAAAGTCCACGCCGGTGGCATTGGCGGCCCGCGCGATCGCCGCATGCACCGCGCCGCCTTGGGACGCGCTGCCGCCCATGATCGCGCCGGTTGCCGGATCGGCAATGCTGCCGGCAGAGTTTTGCACTGAACTCAAGGCCCACATCCTTGTGCTTGCGGCGAAAGCCAGACGATGGCGCGCCGCGACAAGGAGAGTTCAGCAAGGGTTGTGCCAGTTTTTCGAAATCCTGAAAAAGGATGCGGGATTCAGCGCTTTGCCGCGCACAAAAAAGGCGCTGCGGGCCGGCCCGGCAAGGGCAGCGACACGCAGCGCCAGACAAAACTTGCCGTTGGGGATCAGCGCACGCGCGCGGTGCGGGCGTGGTGCGCGCGCACCTGGCCGGCATGGGCGCGATAGAGCGCGGGGGTTCCGGTAAGCGCATCAAGCCGCGCGGCAACGTTGGCGGCGATCAGGTTGCGCACGCGGCGGTTGGCTTCGTTGAGGCGGCGCGCGGCATCGACCATGCCCCGGCATTCCTCGTCGATCGCCTCGCTCGCCACCGTTTCCAGGCGGCTGCACAGATCCGCCTTGTCGACCGCGCACCCCATGATCGCGTCCATGTCGAGGCCGGCCAGCGCCTGGCGTTCTTCATTGAGCACGGCAATCATCTGGCCCAGCGCGCGGGCGAGATCGGTGGGGTGGCAAATCGGTGCGTCAGCGGTCATTGGGGGGTCCTCAGCAGCATGCCGGCGGCAATCATGGCATCGGCGATCCGGGCGGGAATCACCGGGTAATGGCCCTCCGCGATGGCGCGGCGAATCTGGGCGACGCGATCGCTGCTGACCGGCACCTCGCCGGCGCGGGTGGCATCGCTGGTGGCAACAGTGGCAGCGGCGGTGGCCGCGCTGGCCTGGGCGGCAGGCGCGGCCTGCGCCACGGCTGCCGCCGTGGGGTCGGTCGCCTGGGGCGGCACATCGGATGCGGCAATCTTGACCTGGACCGCACCAACCGGCCGCGACGGTCCGATTTCGATGTTGGACATGGTCGAGCTCCTCGGGGGTTATGCCGGGAAGAACGGCATCGCGCCGCAGAGTTTAAGACCATGCGGCGGATTTTTGCCGGGTCAATCTGCCTTAGGGAAATTGCAGTGGTGCGCGCCGGTTCACTCGACCGGCACTTCGACCACGCCGGGGCGCACGATGCGCCCGCGCAGGGCATCGGCCTTGGCCCCGGTGCGCACGCGGATCCAGCCGCCCACCGGGCCAGGATCGAGCGCCTCGCCGGCCTGCTCGACCGAAAAGCCATCGCCCACCATGGCGATGGTCACGCCATCGCCGCGCAGCACCGCCGGCGCTGCGGCCGGGCCAGCCGGCGCTTCGGCAACCGCGGCCACTACCGGCACGAACAGGCGCCAGCCGCCGGCATCCGGGCAGCGCACCAGGATGCTGTCATGCGCGCCGGCACGCCAGCCCAGGGCCAGCGGCGCCGTGCACGCCACCAGGCGCAAGCGCCGATCGACCGGCTGCGCCGCGCCGCCCGGCACGCCGATGCTGCGGCCGGTGAACTGCGCAACGGCCTGATCGATGGCGGCCAAATCGGCAAAGCGCGTGGCCGGCGCCTGCGCCACCTGCGCCCGCGCCACAGGGCCAGTGGCCAGCAGGGCGGCAAGCGTACCGGCAATGAGGGCGGCAAAAACAGGCCGGTTGGGGGCAGCGAACATGGCAATTTCCTGAAGCGGGAGGCGTCTCTCCCGGTTTTCAGCAAGAGCCATGCCATTCAACGCTCTTCATCATAGCCCAGCGTGACGCTGGCGCCCGGCTGCGCGCCAGGTTCCACCACCAGCCGCGCGCTGGCGGCGCGGGGGCCGGCGCTGCGCGCCAGGCTGGCGGCCTGGTCCAGCGCCGCCTCTCGCCCGCCAGGCCCCGTGGCGTAGCGCACCACAATCGACAGGCGCAGGCGCGGATCGGCCGCCTGTTCGGCCAGCCATTGCGCCAGCGGCGGGGCGCCGGGCCCATCGCGCCACACGCCCACCGGCTCTGCCTGCAGCGACGGGGCAACGGGCTGAACCGCAGGCGGCGGCGCCGGGGCGCGCAGCGGGGCCGCCTGCGCCCTGACCGCAGGCGAGGCCGGCCCTTCGGCCACGGACAGGGCAGAGGCGCAGATCATGAACAGGATCAGCGCGAGATCGGCCAGGATGGTCTGCCATCCGGTCTGCCCGGGCCGGGTGATCATGCCGTTTCGCGCGGATCGAGGGGGCGCAGCCCCGTATCTGCCGCCATGCCATCGGCGTTTGCCGCCCTGCGTGGCAGCGTGACGCCGTGCGGTGACAGCGGCGTGGCGCGCTGGCGATCCGGGCAGGCCGGCCCCACCTGCTGGGTCAGCCAGGTCATCACTTCTGCCCGCGCCTCTTCCTCGGCCTGGGAGGCGCGCTCTACCGCGCGGCCCAGCGGCCCCATGACGATGTGGGCCAGCAGCAGGCCATAGAGCGTGGTCAGGACCGACATGGCAATGGCGCCGATGAAATTGCCATGGGCCAGGCTTTCCACCTTGAGCTGGCTGAGCGCGACGAGCGTGCCCGCCAGGCCGAACACCGGCGAAAGATCGGCCGCCTGCGCCAGGGTGCGTGCGGCGGTGGTGGCGCGGCGCAGGCGCGCGCGGCGCCAGGTTTCATGCTGTTCGACCAGCCCGTCGAGCGAGCGAGTACGCACCAGCGCGCTGGTGGCGGAATCAAATTCGCGATCGGCCAGGCGGCGCGGGTTGGCCCGGATCACCCCATCGCGGCGGATCAGCGCCACCTCGTGCGCGAGTTCGGAACGCATCGCCGCGGCATTGAAGCCAGGGCGCAGCAGCCCCGCCACCGCGCGCACCGCTACAAGGCTGTCATGCCAACCACAGCGCAGCACGGTGCCGACCAGCGTGCCGCCAACAACGATCACGGCCGATTGGGCATCCAGCAGGTGGGTTAAATCCATGGGCCTTGGTCTTTCGCGAAATCCTGGCACGAAGAACGGCAGCGCGCGCGCGGGTTTCAGGGGGGCGGCAGCCCGGCTTGCCGCCTTTCGGCAAAGCCTTGCCGTGCCTGGCGGGGTGGCCTGCAACCGTGGTGCCAGATTCCGGGCCATTGGCGCACTTGGCACGTCCCTTGCTGAACCACCGGCATCATTCGTCTGCCCAAGGAAAGCGAGAGCACCGCCGATGAGCCAGAGTGCATCATCCGACAGCCTGTTCGGCATCCATGGCGCCGCGCTGGAACTGCGCGCCACGCGCCTGGGGCTGCTGTCCTCCAACATCGCCAATGCCGCAACGCCCGGCTACAAGGCGCGCGACATCGATTTCGGGGCCGCGCTCAAGGCGCGCCTGGCCGGTGCCAGCGAAAGCCAGGCCGAAGCCGGCGCGGCGCTCTATCGGGTGCCGGTGATGCCCAGCCTGGATGGCAATACGGTGGAAATGGCCACCGAACAGACCGCCTTTGCCGAAAACGCGGTGGGCTATTCCGCCACGCTGGAATTCATCCGCGGCCGCGTGGGCGAAGTGACCCGCGCGCTCAAGGGCGAATGACCATGGCGGGCAACGGCAACACCCCCCTCACCCTGTTCGGCGTGACCGGCCGCGCGATGTCGGCCCAGCTGGTGCGGATGAACGCAGCGGCATCGAACCTGGCCAATGCCGGCAACGTCGCCGGCAGCGAGGCGCAGGCCTATCGCCCACTGCGCCCGGTCTTTGCCGAGGAACTCGATGCGCGGTCCGGCCTCGCCACGGTCAAGGTCCAGGGGGTCTATCGCACCGATACCACCGCCGTGCGCACCCACGATCCCGACAATCCCCTGGCCGATGCCAATGGCGATGTCTGGGCCGCCCCGGTCGATGAAAATGCCGAGATGGTCGAGATGATGGAAGCCAGCCGCCAATACCAGAACGTGGTGGAGGCGATGCAGACCGCCAAGCAGCTGATGCTCGATACGATGAGGATGAAGTGACATGACCACCGTTACCTCTACCAGCGCCACGGGCACCGCAGCGGCCCCGGCCAAGACCGGCTGGGCCAGCCTTGGCGCCACCGATTTCCTCAAGATGCTGACCGCGCAGCTGCAGAACCAGGACCCGACCTCGCCGGTGGACAACACCCAGATGGTGGCCCAGCTGGCGCAGTTTTCGTCGCTGTCGAACTCCACCGAGATGAACTCAACGCTGAGCGCCATTTCCGACAAGCTCGACAAGCTGAACACGGCCAGCGCGTCAAACGCCGATGTGGCCGCCACGCTCAAGACCATTTCGCAACAGTTGGCCGCGATCGGCGCGGCCCAGGCCGCCGCCGGCACCACTGGCACGACGGCGGGCGGCACGGCGACGGGCACCACCACCGCCACCACCGCCGCCTGATCCCTTTCCCCAACCGACAGGAAAACACGCCATGTCGTTCTATACCTCGCTCAACGGCATCAAGAATGCGCAGACCGATCTCAACGTCGTCAGCAACAACATCGCCAACTCGGAAACCAACGGCTTCAAGAAAAGCACGGTGAGCTTTGCCGACGTGGTTGCCGGCACGGCATTCACCAACCCGCGCCTGATCGAGGGGATCGGCGCCAAGGTCGAGGCGATCACCCAGAACTTCAAGCAGGGCGCGCTCGATTCCACCGGCTCCTCGCTCGACGTGGCGGTAAGCGGCGACGGGTTCTTCACCGTCAAATCGCCCACCACCGGGCAGACGATGTACACCCGCAATGGCGCCTTCCAGATGGATGCCGGCGGTTATGTCACCGACGCGCAGGGCAACCGCGTGCAGATGTATCCCACCGACGCCACGGGCACTGCCACCAGCACGAGCCTGCAGGACACGCTGGTGCCGATCACCAACGCCGCCGGATCGGAATTTGCCGGGATGACGGTTTCGGAAAACGGCAATGTCGCGGCCAGCTATGCCGACGGGTCCAACACCGTGATCGGCAAGATTGGCCTCGCCACCTTCCTCAATCCGCAGGGCCTGCGCCAGCAGGGATCGGCCGATTGGACCGCCACCAACCTGTCGGGCACGGCCAACTATGGCGAGCCGACCAATGGCCAGTACGGCAAGCTGATGTCGGGCTATCTCGAACGCTCCAACGTCGAGGTGTCGGACGAGCTGGTGGGCCTGATCGTGGCCCAGCGCGCCTATCAGGCCAATGCCAAGGCGATCGATACCGCCACCCAGGCCACCCAGGCCATTCTCAACCTGCGCAGCTAAGGCTTAAGGGAGGCAAGCGGCCATGGACCGGCTGATCTATACCGCCTATTCCGGCATGACCGGATCGATGGTGCGCGAGCGCGTGATCGCCAGCAACATGGCCAATGCGCAGACCGTGGGCTTTCGCCAGGAAATGCTCAGCGCCACGCCGGTCACGCTCAAAGGCCCCGCGCTGGAAGCCCGCGCGATGACGCAGGGCTATGTCCAGGGTTCCAGCATGAAGCAGGGCGCCACCATGGCGACCAACAACCCGCTCGACGTGGCGTTGAGCCGGGACACCATGCTGGCCGTGCAGGCGCAGGACGGCAGCGAGGCCTATACCCGGCGTGGCGACCTGACGATCACCACCGATGGCGTGCTGCAGAACGGCGACGGGCGGCCGGTGATCGGCGATGGCGGGCCGATCACCGTGCCGACCGGCACGATCGTGACCATCGCGCCCGATGGCACCGTGCTGGCCGGCGACCCTCAGAACCCGTCCACCCCGCCCCAGGCGGTGGCGCGGATCAAGCTGGTTTCCACCCAGGGCAGCCAGGTGGGCAAGGGGCTGGACGGGCTGTTTCGCGTGACGGGGCCGAACAATACCATCGGCACCCTACCGCAGGACGAGGAGGCCCGCCTGACCCCCGGCGCGCTGGAGCAGTCCAATGTCGATCCCACGCAAGTGCTGGTCGAAATGGTGGAAGCGCAGCGCCTGTTCGACATGCGCACCAAGGTGGCCTCCACCGCGCGCGAGGTGGACGAGAAATCCGCATCGCTGATGCGCCTCAACACCTGAAAATCACTTTCGGAGAGATCCTGCCATGCCCAGTTCCGCCCTTCACGTTGCCCGCACCGGCCTGGAAGCCCAGGACACGCGGATGCGGGTGATCGCCAACAACCTGGCGAACGTGAGCACCACCGGCTTCAAGCGCGACCGCGCCAACTTTTCCACGCTGGCCTATCAGGACACGCGCGTGGCCGGGCAGCAGTCTTCCAACGAGACCGCCTATGCCACCGGGCTCAACCTGGGCACCGGCGTGGCGCTGCAGGGCACCGCGCGGATGGAAAGCCAGGGCCAGCTGCAAAGCACCGGCAATGCGCTCGACCTGGCGCTCGACGGTGATGGCTTTTTCCAGGTGACGCTGCCCGGCGGCCAGCTCGCCTATACCCGCGCGGGCAATTTCAGCCGCTCGGCCGACGGCACGCTGGTGACCTCGCAAGGCTATCCGCTGCAACCGGCGATCACCGTGCCCGAAGGCGCCAGCGCGATCACCGTGGCGCAGGACGGCACCGTGACCGCCACCCTGCCCGGCGCGACCGAGGCGACCACGCTGGGCCAGATCACCATTGCCAGCTTTGCCAATCCGCAGGGCCTCAAGGCGCTGGGCGACAACTTCCTGGTGGAAACCGGCGCCAGCGGCGCGGCGCAAGTGGGCAATGCCGGCGACGCCGGGCGCGGCCATATCCAGCAGGGCTATCTGGAAGCGTCCAACGTCAACGTGGTGGAAGAACTGGTCGACATGATCGAGTGCCAGCGCGCCTACGAGATCAATTCCAAGATGATCTCGGCGATCGACGAGATGCTCAAGAACGCCAACCAGACGCTGTAAGGCCGGAAAGACGCTAAAGCCCATGGACTCTCCGTTCGATCCCCTGTTCGACAAGGCGCTGCATGCCGAGCGCGGCCGTGGGCTTGCCCCGCGCCATGGGCTTGCCCCGCGCCAGGGCCTGGGCCTGCGCCTGATGGCCATGCTGATGGTGCCGGCGATGATTACCGCCGGCATGCTGGTGGCGGCCCAGCCGGCCAAGGCGCGCAACCGCCCGGCGGCGGGGTTTGATCCAGCGCTGCCGGTCGAAAGCCCGGCCAAGCCCGCCGATGGCAGCATCCTCAACCTGGCCAATGGCTATGCCGGGCTGGTCGAGGGTGCGCGCGCCCATGCGGTGGGGGACAGCCTGGTGATCGTGCTGGCCGAACAGCTGACCACGTCGAAATCGGCGGCGAGCAAGACCGCCAAGTCATCCTCGTTCACGTTCACCCCGCCCAACAAGGGGCCGCTGTCGATCCTGTCGCAGAACGGCATCAACAATTCGGGCGCCAGCGCCTTTTCCGGCCAGGGCAATGCCTCGCAGACCAGCACGCTGGGCGGCGAGGTTTCGGTGACGATCGCCCAGGTGCGTCCCAATGGCACCGCGCTGGTCAAAGGCGAAAAGCGCCTGACGCTGAGCCAGGGCCAGGAATGGGTGCAGCTATCGGGCATCGTGCGCCTGGCTGATATCGACACGACCAACCGCGTCCAATCGGGCCAGGTGGCCGATGCGCGGATCACCTATGCCGGCAACGGCGATGTCAGCCGTGCCGCCCGCCAGGGCTGGCTGACCAAGTTCTTCAACCTTGTCAGCCCGTTCTAGGGAACCCTTGATGTCTATCGCTTCTCCCATCGCGTTCGATCTGGCCGCTGCGGCGCTGGCTGGGCTGGCCCTGCGCCCGCTGTGGCGGCGCGGCCTGCTGGCAGTGCGCCCCGGCCTGTGGCTGGTGATGGTGGCCGCAGCGCTGGCCGCGCTGCCGGTGCTGGGCACCGCCGCCCATGCCGAACGGGTGCGCGACCTGGGCGAGTTCCAGGGCGTGCGATCGAACCAGCTGACCGGCTATGGCATCGTGGTGGGCCTGCCCGGCACGGGTGACGACAACCTGGAATACCTGACCCAGGCGATGCGCGGGGTTTCGGGCCGGCTGGGCGTGCAATTGCCCGCCGGCGTGGCGCCGGGCCTGAAGAACGCGGCGGCAGTGATGATCACGGCCGATCTGCCGGCCTTTTCCAAGCCCGGCCAGCGCATCGACGTGACCGTATCGACGATCGGCAAGGCCAAGTCCTTGCGCGGCGGGGCACTGGTCTTGGCGCCGCTCTATGGTGCCGATGGGCAGATCTATGCCATGGCGCAGGGCAACCTTGCCGTGGGCGGCCTGGGCATTACCGCCAAGGATGGATCGCAGCTGACCGTCAACGTGCCCACTGTGGGTCGCATTGCCGAAGGCGCGACGGTGGAGCGCGCAGTCGATACCGGGTTTGATCGCAACGAGGTGTTGCGCTGGAACCTGTTCGACGCCGATTTCCTCAACGCCGCCCGCGTGCGCGATGCGATCAACACGCGCTTTCCCGGCACTGCCAGCGTGGAAGACGGCGTGACCGTGGCGCTGCGTCTGCCCAATGGCAGCGATGCCCGCGCCAGCGCCATGGCCGCGATCGAGGCGATCGAGGTGAGCCCGGCCGAGGCCGCCGCCAAGGTGATCGTCAACAGCCGCACCGGCACGGTGGTGATCAACAGCGCGGTGCGCCTGTCACCCGCCGCGATCAGCCACGGCAAGCTGGTGATCAAGGTGGATGAAAAACCGCGCGTGTCGCAGCCCGGCCCCTTTTCCAACGGCCAGACCGCCGTGGTGCCGAGCAGCCAGATCAGCGTGGAGGAACAGGGCAACCACGTGGCGCTGTTCAAGCCCGGTGCCTCGCTCTCTTCGCTGGTCAATGCCCTTAACAAATTGGGGGTTTCGCCGTCCGATCTGGTGGCGATCCTGGAAGCGCTCAAGCAGGCCGGCGCCCTCAAGGCCGAAATGGTGGTGATCTGATGACTTCTGCATCGACAAGCACCGGCGCCGTTTCTAGCGCCGCCGCAGCCGCCACGTCCCCGGCCAGCGGCCCCGATCGCGCCGCGCTGCGCAAGGCCGCGCAGGGTTTCGAGGCGATGTTCCTGCGCCAGATGTTGAGCACCGCGCGCAGCACCGACCTGGGCGGCGACGATCTGTTCGACAAGAAGCAGGACGATACCTTTACCCAGATGCGCGACGAACGCTTTGCCGAGATTGCCGCCAAGGCCGGCACCCTGGGCCTGGCCACGCGGCTGGAAAGCCAGCTGGCCAGTGCGGCTGCGCAAGCGTCTGGCGCCCCGGCCACTGGTGCCACGGCCAAGACCGGTGGGGGAGCCTGAGCGCCATGACCACCGACCTGCTCTCGATCGCGCGCAGCGCCACCCGCGCTGCCCGCACCCAGCTGGACGTGACCGCCCAGAACATCGCCAATGCCGGCACCGATGGCTATGTGCGGCGCACGGTATCCACCGAAGAGGTGATGACGCCCGGCTATGTCGCGGGCAACCGCGATGTGTCGCTGTCGGGCGTGCGGGTGACCGGGGTTATCCGCAATGCCGATGCCTTTCGCCAGGCCGAGGTGCGCCGCACCGGCGCCGATACCGCGCGCGCCGATACCGAAGTGGGCGGCCTTACCGATATCCAGTCCGCGCTTGAGGCGCCGGGCGTCTATTCGGCGATCACCGGCTTTGAAACCGCGCTGACCCAACTGGCGCAAAGCCCCACCGACACGCCACTGCGCGCCTCGGTGATCGCGGCGGCGCAGACCCTGTCCAACAGTTTCAACATCGCCTCAAACCAGCTTGATGCCGTGGCCAAGGGCCAGCAGGGCGGCGCCAGCGACGGCGTGAACCAGATCAACACGATGTCGGCCGAATTGGCCAAGGTCAATGGCCGGCTGGCGCGCATGGCCGATGCCAGCAGCGATCGCACCGGCCTGCTCGACCAGCGCGACATGCTGCTCGAAAAGCTGGCGGGCTATGCCGATATCGCCACCAGCTTTGCCGGCAATGGCGCGGTTGATGTGACGCTGGGCGGCGCATCGGGCGCGCCGCTGGTTACCGGCGCCACCGCGCAAGCCATGGCGGTTACCACCGCCGCCGATGGCACGATCGGCTTTACCGTCAACGGCGGTGCCGTCACTCTGTCGGGCGGATCGCTGGCGGGGCAGCAACAAGTGCTGGCCAGCCTCGCCGATGTGCATGGCCAGCTCGATACCCTGGCCAAGAGCGTGATCGACACCGTCAACACCGTGCAGGGCAATGGCGCTGCGCTTGACGGGTCAACCGGCCCTGCCCTGTTTGCCGGCACGGGCGCTGGCAGCATGCAGCTTGCCACCACCCAGGGCAGCGCGATCGCCACGGCGGCCGCAGGCGCCGCCGCCGGCAGCCGCGATACCACCAACCTCACCGCGCTGCGCAATGCGCTGACCAGCGCCGATCCGGCCGGCACGATGGACACCCTGATCTACCAGGCCTCTGCCACGGTGCAGGCGCGCACCACCACGCGCGATGCGCTCAAGACCATTTCCGATGCGGCCAAGACCGCGCTTTCCGCCCAGGCCGGAGTCGATCTCGACACCGAAGCCATCAACCTGACCCGGTTCCAGCAGGCGTTCCAAGCCTCGGGCCGGGTGATGCAGGTTGCCGGCAACCTGTTCGACACCATCCTCTCGATCAAGTAGGTCGCCCATGTCATCCAGCGTATCGACCACTACGTCCGCGTTCTACGATCGCTCCGCGCTCGATCTCAACGGCTTGCGCACCCAGATGGAGCAGGTGCAGACGCAGATTTCCAGCGGCAACCGGCTGACCGCCTCGTCAGACGATCCGCTCACCGCCTCGCGCCTGCGCAACCTGCAACGCCAGGATGCCATCGCCAAGGTCGATGCCGGCGCGGCCAACCGCGCCACGGCCGATCTCAACCTGACCGATTCGGCGATGACCGAGATGATCAACACGCTGCAGCGCACGCGCCAGCTGGCCAACCAGGCGGCCACCGGCACGCTGTCCAACGAGCAGCGCACCAGCATTGGCCAGGAACTGGCCGAATTGCGCAACAACCTGGTCTCGCTCGCCAATTCGCGTGACAGCGCGGGCAATGCGCTGTTCGGCGGCGATGCGGCGGGCGCGGCCTATAGCGTGGATGCCACCACCGGCGTGGTCAGCTATGTCGGCAGCGGCAGCGCCGGCACGCTGGAACTGGGCGACGGGCAGAGCGTGAAGCGCAGCCTGACCGGGCCGGAGTTTCTCAATTTCTCGTCGGGCGGCACCAGCAGCGATGTCTTTGCCGCGCTCAAGACCCTGACCGACGCGATCAGCGCGGGCGGCCCCGGTGCGCAGTCTGCCGCCAACAGCGCGCTCACCACGCTTGATGACGCCATGACGGCCGTATCCACCGGGCAGACCGTGGTAGGCGCGCGCCTGTCGTGGATCGATCTCAATACCGAGCGGCAGACCACGATGGGCGAGGCGCGTAGCCAGGACCAGAGCACGCTGGGCGCCACCGACATTCCCACTGCCTATACCCGGTTGCAGGAACTGGCCACGGTGTTGCAGGCCAGCCAGGCCAGCTTCACCAAGATCTCGGGCCTTTCGCTCTTTACCATGATGTCCTGAAAGTGCGCGCGCCCGTGCCGTTCTGCATTGCAGCAACGGCCGGGCGATAGCGCCGGCTTTCACGGTTTATCGACAGGGTCACCGCTTCATGTTTGCTGGTATCGGCATCGTCGTCCTGCTCGCCATGGTTTTTGGCGGCTTCATCATCACCGGTGGCGCAATCGGCCCGGTGGCCGAAGCCATACCCCACGAAATGCTCATCATCGGCGGCGCGGCGCTGGGCGCCACGATCACCGGCAATTCCATGCACGAACTGAAGGGCATCGGCGCGGGCCTAGGCAAAGTGTTCAAGGGCCCCAAGCACAACAAGCAGGACCATGTCGATGCCATCGTGCTGTGTGCCAAGCTGATGAAGATCCTGCGCAGCGATGGCCCGGTGGCGCTGGAAAGCCATGTGGCCGATCCCAAAAGCTCGGCCCTGTTTGCCGAATATCCGCGCATCCTGGCCCATAGCGCGCTGGTCTCGCTGATCTGCGATACGCTGACCCTGATCGTCGTGTCGTCCGGCACGCTGGAAGTGCATGCCGTGGAAGACGTGATGGACCACGCGATGAAAACCCATTTTCACGAGCAGGAAGAAGCGCAGCACGCCCTCCAGGGCCTGGCCGACGCCCTGCCCGCGCTGGGCATCGTGGCCGCCGTGCTGGGCGTGGTCAAGACCATGGGCTCGATCGACAAGCCACCCACGGTGCTGGGCGCGATGATCGGTTCGGCCCTGGTCGGCACGTTCATGGGCGTGCTGCTGGCCTATGGCATCGTCGCGCCGCTGGCTGGCCGGCTCAAGCAGGTGCTCGATCAGGATGCGATGATCTACCAGGCGGTCAAGCAGGTGATCGTGTCATCGCTACATGGCTGGCCGCAGCCGCTGGTGGTGGAAAGCGCGCGTTCGGGCCTGGGCCATGCGTTCCGGCCCGGCCTGTCGGAACTGCTCGACGCGCTGCGCGGCCGCTAAGCGAAAGGGATCGCCATGGCCAAGCCACCCAAAGGCAAGGACGCGCCCAAGCCGATCATCGTCAAGAAGATCACCGTGGTGGCCGGCGGCCATCACGGCGGGGCCTGGAAAGTGGCCTATGCCGATTTCGTGACCGCGATGATGGCGTTCTTCCTGCTGATGTGGCTGCTGGGCGCAACCACCGAAAAACAGCGCAAGGGCATTGCCGACTATTTCACCCCCACCCTGGTCAAGACGCGCAAGGGCAGCGCCGGGTCTGACGGGCTGCTGGGCGGCTCGTCGCTGACCGATGCCGACAACTATCCCCACCGCGCCGGGCAGACCGGCACGCGCACGATGACCATTCCGCGCGATGCCACCGGCGGCCCCAAGGATGGCGGATCGAAGATGAAGCGCACCCAGGTGATGCAGCAGCGGCTGAAGGAAAAGCTGGATGCCAATGAGAAGCTGCGCCAGCTGGCCAAGCAAGTGCACATGACGATGACGCCCGAGGGCATCCGCATCGACATGCTCGACGATGCGCACTTCTCGATGTTCCGCCTGGGCACCACGATCCTGACGCCCGATGCGCTGGAACTGATCCGGGCGATCGGCCAGGCCATCGCACCCGAACCCGGCGGCCTGACCGTGCGCGGCCATACCGATGCGCTGCAGTGGAAGCCTGGCGACCCGGCCAACAACTGGTCGCTATCGGCCGGCCGCGCCGAAGCCACGCGCCAGGCGCTGATGCGCAACGGCGTGGGCGAGGCCCGCTTCCAACGGATCGAAGGCGTGGCCGACCGCGAACCGCTGGTGCCCGACAGCCCCAACGACCCGAGCAACCGCCGCATGTCGATCCTGCTGCTGGATTGAGCCGGTTGCGGTGCCAAGCGAGAGACCGGGCGTGGTGCTTTGTCATGGAGTCACACGAAGCCACGAAGACACGAAGGAAAGACCCTTCTTCGTGTCTTCGTGGCTTCGTGTGGGATTTTCAGGGCAGAGCGGCGGGGATCGCAGACTGGCCGATCCAGATAGCCCGGCGTCGAACGGCTGATGGTAGTGAAGAGTTGCCTTTGCCGCCTCCGACTTCGTCATTCCCGCGCAGGCCGGAATCCAGTGGCTTCGGGCGATTGAGACCACGCCGAAACTGGATTCCCGCCTGCGCGGGAATGACGAAGAAATGGACTAAAAGTGGCGAAAAACGAACAGGCAGCTTTCGGGAAGGCGCGGGCGATAGCTGCCTTCCCAAAAACGATCAAGAAACGGGAAAGCCGGCGAGAGACGGCTAACGGGTAAGCGACTTCGACATGCGGTAATTGTGGATCGCGACCCCGCCTATGGTGAGGTCATTCCGACCATCGACGCTAAACCCACGACGCTCGAAGAGCCGGCGGGCGCCTTCACTGGCCTCTACGAAAAGCGTCTCGATCCCCGCATCCGTGGCGACGTTTTCCAAAGCGGCATAGATCGCAGAGCCGACGCCCGTGCCTACGAAGTCGGGGCGGCAGTAGAGATGATCGATATGCCCGTTCGGCTCAAGATCACCGTAGCCAATGACCGTGCCATCGTCGCCAACGGCGACCAGAAATGTTCGGCCAATCGCTTGTTCCACATAGCGTTTGGCATCTGGCCTGGACGGACTCCAGGCGACAACCTGCTCCGGCGAGTAATCGCTAATTGCGGCGTGGTGGACCGACATATGGAATAGGTCTGCGAGCGCATCCGCGTCGCTCGGCTCAAACGCTCGGATCAACATGCGCCACTGATACGCTCAACGTGAAACTCGGCAAACGTCCCTTCCCAAAACCGATGATGAAGCGGGAAACTTCGGCAGGATACATCAGCGGGCTGGTGGCTGCATAAGCTCTATCGTGATATGATCAGGGCCTGAAACATAGGTCACCAAAGTTCCCTTGCGGGGACCACCTGCGATTGGCAGCGGGCTACCCTTCGCCTTCCATCCTGCTGCCTCGACGCGGGCTATAGCGGCATGGATATCCTTCACGGTCAGAGCTAGGTGCGCCGCACCGATCGCCCCCGCGCTATCGGGCACCGCCCCGTTCTGGCGTCCCTTTGAATATTGCAACAGTTCGACCACGTAACCGTTTGGCGCCCTGACGATCGCCGTTTTCACACTCGGATCATCGACACCTGTGACTTGATGCAGGAAGTCGCCCCCCATCTCGGCTTGTCGCTCAAGTGTGAAACCGAGCGCTTCCGTCCAAAACCGAATGGCTTCGTCCAAAGACGATACAGCAAAGCCCGTGTGGTCCACGGCGATCACGTTTGATGCGTCGTTCATTGTTGCACTCTCACCGGGCCGCGCCTGCGCTGTCTGGGCCTGCGCCCCGGCGGCAACTGATGCCAACAGCATGACGAATATGATCCTCATAATGACGCCTTAACGCGTCGGCCGCCTCCCGAGAAGGAACCTTTTTTGAGAGATCGGTGCCCTCCCACGTTCGGGTTGGAAGCCGTTCGGTGCATTCGCTTTCCCAAAATATGTTCCCGATTCCGCTTTTCCGAATGTGCGTCTCAGGCATGAGAAATCAGGACTGATCCGGGCCAACAATCGGCAACTTTCGGGATCGCGAGTTCAAGACCTGATCGACCAGGATTGGGCGATTTCCGCCATTGCCGGGTGATTTCCCGTGAAGTGGCTTGCGCACCCTACCCCTTTTTCCGCCCCGGCTTGGGGGCCAGCCAGATCATCCCGGCCGAGACGAACAGGACGATGGTGCACACCATGAAGACCTGGCGCGTGGCGAGCGTTACCGCCTCGGTCTGCACCAGTTGGCTCAACATCATGCTCGCCTGCGCGGCCGGCAGGCCGGTGTGCGTGGGCGGATGAATCAGCCCGACCAGTTCGGCGCGGTTGTACTTGGTGAAATGTTCCCACAGCGTGGTGGACATCGAAGTGGCAAAGGCGCCGGCCATCGTGCGCATGAAGTTCTGGATGCCCGCGCCCGATGCGGTCTGGTCGGGCCGCACCGAAGCCATCGCCAGCGCGGTGGAACCGACGAAGAAGAACGGCATACCCAGGCCCTGGAGCATCTGCGGAAAGGCGATGGTCCAGTAGCCCATGTCAGTCACCCAGCGCGTGCGTAGCCAGGCGACTACGGCCAGCCACAGGATGCCGAACGAGATCAGCCCGCGCGTATCGACCTTGCCCACGAACCGCGCCACGATCGGCGAAAAGACCACTGCCAGGACACCGACCCAGCCCACCGCCAGACCTGCCCAGGTGGCGGTGTAGTTGAGGTTGGTTTGCAGGAAGAGCGGGATCAGCACGATGAACGAGAAGAACGCCGCATAGGCCACGCACTGCGTCACCACGGCCACGGTAAACCCGCGGTTGCGGAATACCGAGAGGTCGATGATCGGGTGATCTTCGGTCAATTCCCAGATCAGGAACGAGATGAAGCCAATGATCGCGACCACGGTGAGCGTGATGATGAAGCCACTGGAAAACCAGTCTTCCTCGCGCCCTTTGTCGAGCATGATCTGCAGCGAACCAACCCAAATCACCAACAGCGCAAGACCGACGAAATCGATCGGCGATTTCTGGGTGGGAGTTTCGTACGGCCGCACCAGCCGCCAGGCGACGATCAGCGAGAATGCGGCGAGCGGAATGTTGATGAAGAACAGCCAGTGCCACGACCAGTTGTCGGAAATGAACCCACCGCAGATCGGTCCGGCAATCGGCGCGACCACCACGGTCATCGCCCACAGGCCCAGCGCGGCGCCGCCCTTGTCCTTGGGAAAGATGCGCAGCAGCAAGGTCTGCGTCATCGGCATGATCGGGCCGCCGCACAGCCCCTGGCACACGCGGAACGCGATCAGCAGGCTCAGGCTGCCGGCCATGCCGCACAGCATCGAAAACAGGCCAAAGCCCAGCAGTGCCATGATGAACACCCGCACCGCGCCAAACGTGCGCGCGAGCCAGCCGGTCAACGGCACGCAGATCGCCTCGGCCACGGCATAGGACGTGAGCACCCAGGTGCCCTGCGTGGGCGACACCGCCAGGCTGCCGGCGATATGCGGCACCGACACGTTGGCGATGGTGATATCGAGCAGCACGACGAAGTTCGACAGCGCCAGCGCAAAGCCGCCGAGCGCCAGCTTGGCGCCCTTGAGCGGCGCCGGCCCATCGCCAAAGCCCATCGGCGGTCCGCCAGCCATGTCAGTTCTGCCCGGTCTGCGACCGGTCCTTTTCAGGGCGCGTATCGATCGTGGCGTCCATCGACAGGCCGATGCGCAGCGGGTGCGCACCCAGCTCGTGCGGATCGAGCGCGACGCGCACCGGCAGGCGCTGCACCACCTTGATCCAGTTGCCCGTGGCATTCTGCGCCGGGATCACGGCCAGCGCCGAACCGGTGCCGCCGGAAAAGCCCACGACGCGCCCGTGATAGACCACATCATCGCCATAGAGATCCGATGTCAGCGTGACCGGCTGGCCGGGACGCACATGGGCCAACTGGCTTTCCTTGTAGTTGGCATCGACATAGGCCTGGCTGATCGGCACGATGGTCATCATAGGGCTGCCCACCGCCACGCTTTGCCCCACCTGCACCGTGCGCTGGGTGACAACGCCGCTGACCGGGGCCCGGATCACCGTGCGATCGAGATTGATGCGCGCCTGGTCAAGCCTGGCCTTGGCCGCCAGCACCTGCGGATTGGTTTCCGGCGTGGTGCCAGTGACCAATGCGGCATTGGCCGCTTCCTGGCCATTGGCGGTGCCACGCGCGGCCTGGGCCGCGGCCAGGTTGGCGCGGGCGGCGGCAAGCTGGCCTTGCGCAGAAGCATAAGCATTGCGCGCGGTGGTCAGTTCCTCGCCCGACACCGCCCCGTCGCCCACCAGCGACTGGCGCCGCTTGAGGTCAATCTCGGCGCGTTGCACATCGGCCATGGCCACCTGCACTTGCGCGGTCATGCGGGCGATATCGGCCTGCTTCTCGCCCACCTGGGCCGACAGCGCGGTGCCGGTGGCAATGGTCTGGCGCACCTTGCGCAGCGCGTCGGCATAGTCCGCCTCGGCCGCGGCCAGGGCGATTTTGGCGTCGGTGGGATCGAGTTCCACCAGCACGTCGCCCTTGCGGACGACTTGCGTGTTGTTGACCGCCACGCGCCGCACCGGGCCGGCGACCAGCGGCGTCACCTGTGCCACTTCGGCCGCGACATAGGCGTTGTCGGTTTCGACATAACGCCCGCCTTCGATCCATTCGTAGATGCCGACGCCGGCCGCGACCAGCGCCACGACACCGGCAAAGATCAGGAAACCACGCTTGCGCGCGGCCTTGCGCGCATCGGCCTTGCTGGAGGCCTGGTCCGTATCGGGAAAGTTGGGTTCAATGTCAGCCATGGGCGGGTCTCGGCATCAGAAAGAAGAACAGGGATCAGGCAAACGGCAGCGCGTCGGCGGTCAGCCGGCGCGGAAGCCGCCGCCCAGGGCGCGCACCAGCGCCACGTGGGCAGACAGGGTGCGCGCCTGCAGATCGGCAAGCAGGCGCCGGTTGGCGAGCAGGGCATCCTGTGCCGACAGCACCGACAGATAGGTGGACAGGCCGGCTTCGTACCGGCGGCGGGCAATGCGATAGGCATCGTCAGAGGCGGCCACCGCCTGTTGCAACTGGGCACGCTGGGCATCGATCGATTGCCGCGTGGCAGCGGCATCGGCCACGTCGCGCAGCGCCTTGAGCAGCGTATCGTCATAGCTCGCCACGGCCTCGTCATAGCTGGCACGCGCCTGGCGATAGCCACCGGCGATGCGCCCGCCCGAAAACAGCGGCAGGCTGATCGCCGGGCCGATCGATCCGGCATCCGAACCGCTGGCCGTCAGGTTGCTGAGGCCAAGCGCCTGCACGCCGATGAAGCCCATCAGGTTGACGTTGGGATAGAACGCGGCATGCGCCACCTGCACCCGCGCCGCAGCCGCTTCTGCCCGCGCGCGCGCGGCAGCGACATCGGCACGGCGGCCAACCAGATCGAGCGCCAGGTTGGCGGGCAGGCCCTGCGGCGCGAGCGTGGCAAGCTGTGGCAGGGCGATCGCATCGCCGCGCGCCGGCGGCGCGCCGATCAGCACCGCCAGGGCATGGCGGGCCAGGGCAATCGCCTCGTCCGCGGCAACCAGATCGGCGCGGGCGACGGGGATGCCGGCTTCTGCCTGGCGCTGTTCGGCGCGGGTATCGAGGCCGTTGACCACGCGCTGGCGCACCAGCTTGGCGGTATCCTCGCGCAGTTGCAGCGCCTGGGCCCGCACATCGCGCGCGGCTGCGGCGCGGGCCAGGGTGGCATAGGCATCGGCAACGCCTGTGGCGATGGCGAGGCGCGCGGCCTGCGCCTCATATTCGGCGGCCTGCGCCTCTGACGTGGCGGCGCGCAGGGCGGCGCGGTTCTTGCCAAAGAAATCGAGTTCGTAGCTGAGACTGAGCGAGGCCGCACCGGTATCGTTCCAGCCCTGCGGCACGAAGGCCGGGGGAATGCCGTTGTTGTAGCTCTGCTTGGCTTCGGCCGCGTTGGCGGTGGCGGAAATGCCGGGCAGCAAAGCCGCCCCGCTCTCCTGGGCGAGACCGCGCGCGGCGCGCAGGCGGGCATCGGCCTGGGCCAGCGTGGGAGAATTGGCCACGCCTTCCGCGATCAGCGCGGACAGCTGCGGATCGCGCAACGCCTGCCACCAATCGGCCGCAGGCCAATCGGCTGGCGTCACCGCCTGTGCTGGCGCGGACGCGGGCAGCGCCAGATCGCTGGCGGTTGCCTGGCGCAGCGCCGGCTTTTGGCCAAGATCGGGAACGGGGGCACAGCCGGCCAGCAGGCCCGCCATGGCCAGGCCACTCACCAGCGGCGCGCGCCGGAACGGCCGAATCGCGGCGGCGGAAAACGCGGCGGAAAACAGGGCTGACGCGCGGTTGGAAAGACCGGCGGGGGAGGCAGTCATGCAGGGCCTTTGCGCAATCGGGAACGGGACGACCGTGTACGGATCGGTCACTAATCTTCAACTGCGCCCTTGCACTGCGCCTGTCAACAGCTATGTGTACGGAATGGTCACTAACCCGTCCAATTGCAGACTCAAACGCTGTTCGCCCGATGAGCGGCGGGAAAACATCCTGTCCGTGGCCACGCAGGTGTTCACGCAGACGGGCTATGGCGCCACCTCGATGTCAGCCATCGCGGCCGAGCTGGGCGGTTCCAAGGCCACGCTTTACAAGTATTTTCCATCGAAGGAGCAGTTGTTTGAAGCGGTGCTGATGCGCGGCTGCGGCGCGGTCATGGCCTCGCTTCAGGAACTGGCGGAAACCGAATCGGATGACCTTGAGGGCATTCTTACCGATTTCGGCACGCGCTTCCTGTCCGGGCTGTGCAGCCAGCGCTCGATCGATGTCTATCGCATGGTCCATGCCGACGGGGTGCAATTCCACGAAGCGGCAGAGATGTTCTTTCGCTGCGGGCCGGAAATTGCCGGCACTACCCTGGCGGCCGTGCTGCAACGCGTGGCCGGCCAGCGCGGCCTGGCCCTGCCAGATCCGCGCCTGGCAGCAGACCAGTTCCTGGGCATGGTGCGGGGCAAGCTGCACATGCGCGTGGCGGTGGGTGTGATGCCGGCGCCCGACACGGAAACGATTCGCCACCACGCCGCGCACGCCGCGCGCATCTTTGCCCACGGGCTGCTGCACCAGCCAAATACCGGCCAGCCAAGGACCTGATCCCCCAACAACGACGATGGCCGGCGATCCCCAGGGGAATCGCCGGCACCGTGGAGAACCGGGTATTGGCAGCTGGGATCAGCGCAGCAGCGTCAGCACGTTCTGCTGGTTCTGGTTGGCCTGCGAGATCATTGCGGTCGAAGCCTGGGCCAGGATCTGCGCCTTGGCCATCTGGGTGGTTTCGGCCGAGTAGTCGGTATCCTGAATACGCGAACGGGCATCCGACAGGTTGGTGATGTTGTCGTTCAGGTTGTTGACCACCGAGCTGAGGCGGTTCTGGCCAGCACCCAGCGTGGCGCGCGTGGCGTTCACTTCCTTGAGCGCGGCATCGACGTTGTCCATCGTGGTCGAAGCCTTGCCGGTGTCGGACACGTCGAGCGCCTGGGTGGTCGAGGTGGCGCTGTAGGACGTGTCGGTGCCGCCGAACAGGTTGACGCCCGAAAACGCCTTGCTGACGAGGTCGACCGTGTCGGTGGTGTTGGCACCGGTCTGGATCGAGCTCTTGACGTCGTCGCTGCCGTCGGTGGCTGCCGTGCCGCCAGCAACCTTGAACACCTTGTTGCCGTTGAACTCGGTATTGTTGAGCACGTCGGAAATCTGGGCATTCAGGTTCGAGACTTCCGACTGCATCGCGTCGCGGTCAGACTGCTGGTAGGTGTCAGACTTCGACTGCACGGCCAGTTCGCGCACGCGCTGCAGCATGTTGGTCACTTCGCTGAGCGCGCCTTCGGCCGTCTGCGCCATCGAGATGCCGTCGTTGGCGTTGCGCACGCCCTGCGACATGCCGGTGATCTGCGCGGTCATGGTCGTGGAAATGGCCAGGCCCGCGGCATCGTCCTTGGCACTATTGATTCGCTTGCCGGTCGACAGCCGTTCCATCGCGGTTGCAGCCAGCTTGCTTGCCGAGTTGGAAGCGTTGGCCGCCTTGATGGCGCTGACGTTGGTGTTGATTACCGCCATGATGTTTCTCCGATTTTCGGGACAGACCCCAATCGCTGCCAGTCCAGGGATTGACCGGCTGCACGGCAAAGACCGGCAGGATGGGCGGCAATTTAAGGGCAAAATCTTGCCGGTCAGCGGTTTTGCGGCGGCGCCATATACGTGTTTCCACTTAGCACGGTCGCTGATCTTAAAGTTTCACACCATTTGACGGTTTCGCGCGAAAAACAGCGTCGTGGATATGGTTAAGACGGGGGTCAAAGTGATGAACAGCGATTGCGGCGACAGATTGCCGATAAGCGGGCAGGCGCAGGCGCGCCACGGCGCGCTGATCATGCGCGCTGCAGCGGTGCTCAATACGCCGGGCATGGGCCCCCTGCCTGTGCTGGCCGATTCGACCGATGTGGGCGCGCTCGATCCGCGCCGCCCGGCGGTGGTGCTGGAACGCGGGGCGCAGCCGGCGCTGGCGCGCATGGCCAATGGCAAGCGCCACGTGGTGCGCTATGCCGATCCGCTGTCGGAAAGCGCGCTGGCCGCGATCATCGCCTGCGCAACCGCGCCCGGCATGCCGATTGCCGCCGATCCCGAAACCCTATCAATTCTGGCGCTGGCCGAGCGTCTGGCCGTCAGCGACATCCCCGTGCTGATCAACGGCCCCACCGGCACCGGCAAGGAAGTGTTGAGCCGGTTCATCCACGCCGCCAGCCCGCGCCACGACAAGCCGTTCATCGGCGTCAACTGCGCCGCGATGCCCGAAACCATGCTGGAAGCGCTGTTGTTCGGCCACCAGAAGGGCGCGTTCACCGGCGCCAGCGCGGCGGGCGAAGGCTTTTTCCGCGCGGCCCATGGCGGCACGCTGCTGCTGGATGAAATCGCCGAAATGCCGCTGTCGCTGCAAGCCAAGCTGCTGCGCGCGCTGCAGGAAGGCGAAGTGGTGCCACTGGGCGCGACCCAGCCGGTCAAGGTGGACGTGCGCATCATCGCCTGCGCCAACCGCGATCTGCCAACCGAGGTGGAAGACGGGCGGTTCCGCGCCGATCTCTATTACCGGCTCAACGTTTTTCCGCTGACGCTGCGCGCACTGGCCGAGCGGCCCGATGATATCGCGCCGCTGGCCTTTGCCCTGATGATGCGCCATGCGCCGGCCGATCGGCCGCTGCCCTGGCTGTCGGACGCGGCGCTGGCCATGCTGGGCTGCCACGGCTGGCCCGGCAATGTGCGCGAGCTGGAAAACGTGGTGCGCCGCGCCCTGCTGCTGGCGGGCGACCAGGCCGAAATCGGGCCTGAGCATATCGTGTTCGATCGCCCCGCGCGCAGCCCCGCCAGCGATGCGGCGCTGGCCGAAGTGCGCGCGCCCCAGGCGGGCAAGCTGTCCAACATTGTCCAGCTGTCCGAAGCGCGCGCGATCCTGGCCACGCTGGAAGCCTGCGGCGGCAGCCGCGTGGAAGCGGCGCGCCAACTGGGCATTTCCGAACGCACCCTGCGCTATCGCCTGGCCAGCTTCCGTGAAGCCGGCATTGCCGTGGCGGGAGGCCGGCGATGAGCGCGATCAACGGCATAGGCGCCGGGGGCGGCATCCAGCAGATCATGGCCATGCGCCAGCAGATCATCGATCGCTCGCACCTGCTGCAACAGATCCGCACGCCTGAAAGCGGGTTACCGGCCGAAACCAATTCGCCGACCGGTGGCTTTACTGACGCGCTCAAGTCGGCGCTCGACACGGTCAATGCCAGCCAGACCAAGGCCGACGGCATCAGCGCGGCCTATGAAAAGGGCGAGACGGTCGATGTCGCCAAGGTGATGCTGGCGCGCCAGGAAGCCGGCGTTGCCTTTGAAGCCACGCTGCAGGTGCGCAACAAGCTGTTGACCGCCTACCAGGACATCATGCGGATGGGGGTCTGATAGATGGCCGATCTGGTTCCCGTGGGGGCCGGTGGCAGCCCGCCACCCTCGCTTCTGGCCCCTTTGACCGATCCCGCCGGCGGTGCCCTGCCGGCACGGATGGGCGCATTCCTGCGCCAGCCGCCGCTGCGCCGCATGCTGCCCTGGTTCGGCGGGATTACCGCCGCCGGGCTGACCGGGCTGCTGTGGCTGACCATGGCGCCCGCGCCGCAGCGCATGCTCTATTCCGATCTGTCGGATGCAGAGCGCGCGCAGGTGACGGCCGCGCTCGACAAGGCGGCGATCGCCTATCACATCGACAATTCCACCGGCGCGATCACCGTGGGGGAAAACGACCTCTACAAGGCGCGCATGGTGGCGGCATCCGATGGCGCGGTGGCCACACCCGAAACCGGCGAGCAGATGATCGACAAGCTGCCGATGGGGGCCAGCCGCACCCTGGAAGGGCAGCGGCTGCAAGCCGCGCGCGAGCGCGAGCTGGAACTGACCATCATGCAGATCGACGGGGTGGAGGCGGTGCGTGTGCACCTGGCCCAGCCGGAAAAATCGGTCTTCGTGCGCGATACCGCCGCGCCCTCTGCCTCGGTCATGGTGCGCCTGGCCAAGGGGCGGCAACTGGCCACCAGCCAGGTTTCGGCGATCGTCAACCTGGTGGCCGGATCGGTGCCGGAACTCTCGGTCGATGCGGTCAAGGTGATCGACCAGCACGGGCGCCTGCTGTCGGCCGACAAGCCGGGCGATGCTGATCGCCTGGAAATCCAGGGCCGGCTGGAAGACAAACTGCGCGAGCAGATTTCCCAGCTGCTGACCCCGATGCTGGGCGAAGGCAACTTTTCCAGCGAGGTGCAGGTCGATCTGGACATGGACCAGGTGACCTCTGCCCGCGAAAGCTATGACAAGCAGGGCGCCGTGCGCACCGAGCAGCAATCGGCCTCGCAGACCAGCGGGCCGGGCGCGGTGGGGGTGCCGGGTGTCTTGTCCAACACCCCGCCCGCACCGACCACGGCTGCCGTCGGCGCGCCGCAGGGCACGCCCTCGCCCAGCCCCTCGGGCGCGGCGCCCAGCAATGGCGAAAGTTCGTCTTCGAAAACCTATGAACTGGGCCGCGAAGTGGCGGTGACCAACAACACGCCGGGCAAGATCCGCCGCCTGACCGTGGCGGTGGCGCTGTCTTCGGCCGTGCTGGCCAAGGCCAAGCCTGCCGAGATCGACCAGATCAAGCAGCTGGTGAGCGCGGCCGTAGGCGCCGATCCCACGCGCGGGGACCAGGTGGCCGTGGCGGTGCGCGCGTTCAACCCAGCCGACATTACCCCGCCCAAGTTCTATGAACAGCCCTGGTTTGCCATGGCGGTGCGCAACGGCGTGGCACTGGTGGCGGTGCTTTTGACGCTGCTGCTGGGCGTGCGCCCGCTGATCAAGGCGCTGCGCCGCGATGGCGGTGCATCGGCCAAGGGCAAGGACGCCCGCAGGAAGGGCAAGGCCGCCGCCAGCGATGAGGACGACGAGGACGCAGAGGAGGCCAACGCCGCACGCGCCGAGGGCGCTGCCGATCCCAACGCCCCGCGCCCCAGCCGCGAGATCGGCCCTGGGCCCACCACTGGCATGATCAAGCCGATGCTGGCGCCAGCGCAAGATGAAACCGGCGCGATCGATACCGAACTGCTCAGCCGCCAGGTGGGCCTGGCCCAGCGCCTGGTCCAGGAAAAGCCCGACAGCGCCGTGGCCGTGCTGCGCCAGATGCTGAAGGAACCGAGCGAAGAAGGCGCCTCATAACATGGACAGCGACATGGCAGAGGGTTTGGGCAGCATGACCGATCCCGAACTGGCCGCCGTCATGGTCATGCTGCTGGAAGACCAGCAGGCCGCCGATCTGCTGGCGCAGCTCGATCCCAAGGAACTGCGCCTGCTGGGGGAAAAGATGTGCGCGCTGGGCGAGATCGGCCCGGTGGCCATTGCCCAGTCGATCACCGGCTTTGTCGAGCGGACCGAGCGCCTGGGCCTGACCGCGCACGATCGCGTGGGCCAGGTGCGCGATCTGATGACGCGCGCGGTGGGCGAGGTGAAGGCCGTCAACCTGATGCACCGCATCGCGCCCGAAGCGGCGCAGGATACCTCGGCACTCGAACTGGCGCGCTGGCTCAACCCCGAAGTGCTGATCCCACTGGTGCGCGGCGAGCACCCCCAGGCAATTGCCGTGCTGCTGGTGCAGATCGACCCGGAAGTGGCCGCCGCCGTGCTGCACGGCCTGCCCGAAACGATCCAGACCCAGGTGGTCCACCGCATCGCTACGCTGGGCAAGGTCTCGGCCGAGGCGCTGCGTATGCTGGAAGAGGTGCTGACGCGCCGCATCGTGGCGATCCACAGCCGCTCTGCCCTGACCATGGGTGGCCCGCGCGAGGCGGCCGAGATCATCAACGCCGCAGCCAAGGCGGTGGAGAAGCGGGTCATGCCCGAACTCACCAAGATGGACAAAGCCCTGGCCAAGGAAATCGAGAACGAGATGTTCAAGTTCGAACATCTCTATGTGCTGGATGCGCAATCGATGGGCGCCATGCTGCGCGAAGTGGACAGCGACACGCTGATCGCCGCGCTCAAGGGCATTGAGGAACCGCAGCGCGAAGTGTTCTTCCGCGCCATGTCGAGCCGCGCCGCCGATGGCGTGCGCGACGAGATCGCCGCGCGCGGCCGCCTCAAGCGCGCCGAAGTGACCGAGGCGCAAAAGGCCATGATCACCGCCGCCCGCCGCCTTTCGGCCGAAGGGGTAATCGTGTTCGGTTCGGGTGACGATGACTATGTCTGACCTGCTGCGCATTCCCGAACCCGGGCGCACGCTGCGCGCCTGGGGCGCGGTGCCGGCGCAATCGCAGGGCTTTACGCTCGACCCGCGCTTTGCCCGCATCCCCGTGGCGCCCCCGGCCGAATTTGCCGCGATGCCCGAACGCGAAGACCCGATCGAGCGCGCCCGCGCTGATGGTTTTGCCGCCGGCCAGGCTGCCGCACTGGCCCAGGCACAGGCCGATGCCGCCGCCCAGGACGCCGCGCGCCACCGTATCGAAAGCGCATTGCGCGCGATGGACGCCGCGCAGATCGACGCGCTGGAGCAGCGCCTGCGCCAGACCGTGCTGGCCCTGTGCGAGGCGGTGCTGGCCGATGCCGCGATCGATCCCGCCGCGCTGGAGCAGCGCGTGCGCCGCGCCGCGCAGATGCTCGCCCGCGCCGAAGATGCCCGCGTGATCCGCCTCCATCCCGAAGACCTGGCACTGGTGGGCCAGCACTTGCCCGAAGACTGGCACTGCGAGCCCGATTCCAGCCTGGAACGCGGCGCGGTGCGCGTCGATGGCGCGCTGGGCGGGGTGGAAGATGGCCCGCTGCAATGGCGCCGCGCGGTGGAAGAGGCGCTGCGGCAATGCTGATGCCGCCAGCCGATGGCAGCAGCCTTGATCGCCCCATCGGTGGCCTGCATCCCGCGCTGCCGCTGCTGGCGCGCCTGGCCGGCGCCCATCCCGATCTTGCCCCGCGCCGCTATGGCAGGCTCAGCGCCTGCGATGGCGGGCTGCTGGAAGTGTCGGGCCTGTCGGTGCCGATCGGCACGCAATGCCGCATCGCCCACGGGCGCGGCGATCTGGCGGCCGAAGTGATCGGCTTTCGCAATGGCCGCAGCCTGATGATGCTGCTGGGCGATCCGGTGCTGTTGCGCCCGGGCGCCTATGTGCGGCCCGAAGGGCGGCCTGGCATGGTGCCGGTGGGCGAGGCGTTCCTGGGCCGCGCGGTGGATGGCGAAGGCCACCCCATCGATGGCGGACCGCCGCTCGCCACCCATGCCGAATGGCCGGCCGGCGGCGTGCGCGCCGGCGCGCTCGATCGCAGCCCGGTGCGGCAATCATTCGATACCGGGGTGCGCGCGCTCAACGCCCTGACCACGTTCGGCGTGGGCCAGCGCATCGGCATCATGGCCGGATCGGGCGTGGGCAAATCTGTCCTGCTCGACATGGTCGCCCATGGCGCCCAGGCCGAAATCGTCATCGTCGGCCTGATCGGCGAGCGCGCCCGCGAAGTGTCGGACTTTGTCGAGCGGCACATGGCCGGCAACAAGCGCGCGCACAGCGCGGTGATCGCCGTGCCGGCCGACCATGCGCCCAACCTGCGCATTCGTGGGGCGATGATGGCCACCGCGCTGGCCGAATACTTCCGCGCCCAGGGGCGGCGCGTGCTGCTGATCATGGACAGCCTGACGCGCGTGGCCCACGCCGGGCGCGAAATCGCGCTGCTGCTGGGCGAACCCGGCGCGGCGCGCGGCTATCCCCCTTCGGCGCTGGCGACGATCACCAAGCTGGTCGAGCGCGCCGGCAATTCGGCGGCGAGTGGCGGCTCGATCACCGGGCTCTACACCGTGCTGGCCGATGGCGACAACCAGGACGATCCGGTGGTCGATACCGCCCGCTCGATCCTGGATGGGCACATCGTGCTCTCGCGCGATCTGGCGCAGCGCGGGCACTATCCCGCGATCGACATTCCCGCCTCGCTCAGCCGGGTGATGACCGACATCACCAGCCCGCAGCATCAGGCCCTGGCCCGGCAGTTTCGCGCGCTGATCGCCGCCTATGAGGCCAACCGCGATCTGGTGCTGATGGGGGCCTATCGCCAGGGGGCCGACCCGCAGCTGGACCAGGCGATCGCCATGCACGGCGCGCTGGCCGATTTCCTGATGCAACCCGCGCAGGACATCGTGCCACTGGACAGCTGCATTAACCAATTGACCCAGTTGCTGGGCGGCTGAGCGCGCCATGACGATCAAGGCCCGCAACCAGCGGCTGGTGCGGCTGCGCCGGCTGGAAAAGCTGCGCGAGATCGGCCATCGCCAGGCGATGCTGGCCGCTGGCCAGGCCGAGAGCACGCTGGCCCAGCTGCAGCACCTGGCCGAGCGCACCGGCACGCTGGCAGACAGCTATGCCGCGCGCACCGATGCCGATGATGGTGCGGCATTGGCCCACCTTGGCGCATTTCGCGCGGGTCTCGAACGCATTGCCCGCAGCACTGCCGGCGAAATCGACACCGCCCGCCGCATTGCCGATGCCCGCGCCGCCGAAGTGGCCGCGGCCGAGCGCCGCCGCGCTGCCGTGGCCGATCGCATCGCGGCAGAGGCGCAGGCCCTGGCCCGAGTCCGCGCCCAGGCCGGCACCCCGCTGGGCGCCGCACGCAACCGCGAAGACCCCGCATCCGAAACCATCCCTATGCCGCATTCGCGCGATTGGCACGGCTCTTGAATTAACCGTGGGCATACCGCCCAGGAGCTTGTACCGCGATGGTATCGATTGCCACCCCCACTGCCGCTTCATCCGCCCCCGCCATCATGGCGGGCGTGACGGCAGCGATTGTCGTCGGACCGGCGCAACCGGGCGAAACCACCGGATTTGCTGCGCTTCTCGACACGGCAGAGACCCTGCCAGCGGCCCTGCCCGCCACCGCCGCCATTCCGGCCGAGCTGAGCGCGCCTGCCACCCCGGCGGAACTGCCGCTACCGGCCACGGCAAGCCTGCTGGCCGAAACCGGCAATATCTTGCCGGCAAACGGCAAGGCCGTCACGCCTAAAGCGCCCGCTCCCGACTCAGCTGTGGCTGTGGCGGCGGCTCCCGCCGTAGCGCCGAGCCCTGCGCCGGTTGTCGTCGCACCGGTTGTTGCCACGCCGATGGCAAGCCAGCCTGTCGCCGGCACTGCGCCTGCGCCCCTACCAGCACCCGCGCAAGTGCTGCCGTCCGCAGCGATGCCGGCACCCCTGCACGGCGCAGCGCCGCCCGTCACGCCAGATTCGGCGCCCGCTGTGCCAGAGGCAACGCCGCCGACCGCCATGCCGGTGGTGACGCATCGCGCGATGGCCAGCCTGCTGGCCCTGCGCCACGCCGCCAGTCCTGATGCAAAGGCCGATGCCGATGATCTGGCAGCAGACGAAACCGCCGCAGCCGCCACCCCGGCGGCACCCGGCGATGCAACGCCTGCCGCCCCTGTCGCGGCCCCGGCCGCAGCCAGCCTGGCCCTGGCCAGCATCCCCACGCCGATCACGCTGCCTGCCGCCCCGGCCACGCCCGCGCCAGAGCAGGCCATCGCGCATGCCACGGCACCGGCGCGAGCGATGCAGCCAGCGCTTGCGCAACCAGCCGCGCCCGGGCCGATGGCCGTGCCCCAGGCTGGCCAGCCTCGCCCGGAAACGCCGACGAACCCCATGATGCCGGCCGGGCTGGCGACACCGCTGCCGCTTGCGCCAGCCGATAGCACCACGCCCGCCGCTACCGTGGCTGAACCGCTGGCACTGGTGCCGCAAGCCGCAGCGGCTGCCCCGGCGCCTGCCCCGGTTGCCACCACGATCGCGCACGCCGCGGCGCCTGCTGTGCCCACTGCGCAGATCGCGACGCAACAGGTGCTGGCGGCGCGCCAGCCGCAGCAGCCAGTTGCTGCCGAGCCAGCGTCGCCGGCCGAAACCGAACCGGCCGCAACGCCCCTGGCACCAGCCAGCGCCACTGCCGTGGCGCCGCTGCCCCTTTCCGCCCTCGCCGTGGCCGCGCCCCAGCCAGTGGCTACGCCAGCCATCACTGGTCCGGCGCCTGCCGCCACTATCCCCGGCGCGCAGGTTGCCGCGCTGGTCGATGCCGTGGCCCGTGCCCGCCAGGATGGCCAGGGCGCCACGGTGGCTGCCACGCTGGCGCATGGCACGTTCGGGCGGATCGATCTGCAGTTCCGGCAAAAGGACGATGGGCTCACCGTGACCATGGCCAGCGCCGATCCCGGCTTTGCCCCCGCCGTGCTGGCAGCCAGCCGTGCGGACGCCGGCACTGCCGCCAACCAAAACTCGGCTGGCCAGAACCCGGCCGGCCAAAACGCATCGAGCCAGAACACTTCGGGCCAGAACGGCGCGGGCCAGGCCTTTGCCGGCCAGTCACAATCACAAACCCCTTCACAGGGCCAGGGTGGCGATCCGCGCCAGCCGCAACGCGCCGCGGCGCCGGACAGCGCGGGCCTTGCCGCCCGCCGCGCGCCGGACCGGAGCGACGAGCCCGACACGGCCCAGGGCGGCGTCTACGCGTGATCCTGCGCGTAAATCGACGCCTCAATCCCCTGGCCATCTGACGATCAAGGAACCGGCATGAGCGACAAGAAGGAAAAGGACAAGGACGCGCCCAAGAAGAAAAAGGGCGGTCTTGTGGTGCTCATCGGCGTGGTCGTGGCCACGCTGGTAATGGGTGGTGGCGGGGTCTATGCCCTGTTTGCCCTGCACATCCTGGGTGGGCCGCAAGTGGTCATCCATGAAGACAACAAGCCCAAGCTGATCCGCAAGGGCGAGGAAGACCCCTATGCCCCCGTCGCCAAGGAAGGCGGCGAAGGCGAAGGCGGGGCCAAGGAAGTGGAAGGCGAAGGCGGCAGCGAATACCGCACCGTCTACTATTCGTTTTCCGACGATTTCACCTCGAACCTCAAGGACAGCGATCGCCTGGTCCAGGCCTCGATCGCGGCATCGACGCGCCGCGATTATCGCGTGGTGATGTGGATGAAGAAGCACGAGCTGGCGATCCGTTCGGCCCTGCTCACCGTCCTGGCCGATACGCCCGATACCGACGTGGAAACCACCCAGGGCAAGCAGCGCCTGCAACAGCGCATGACCGCCGCGATCAACAAGGTGCTGACCGACACCGAAGGCTTTGGCGGGGTGGATGCGGTCTATTTCAAGCAATTCATCGTGCAGTGAGCCGCAGGTTTGCGGATTGACGGGCATTTTACGGGCAATGGGGAAGCAAGACGATGAAGCCTGAACGGGAATTCGTGGCAGAGCGGGTAGTGGCAAGCCACTGCCCGCAACTGCTGCGCCCCGGAGCGAGCCAGGCAGACCTGGTCACGGCGCTCAGCCGCACGGCCGAAAAGCTGGCGCGCGAATTGGGAAGCGCCCTGGCCGGGTTGCTGGGCGGCGATGAACCCCTGGTGGAATGCAGCCGTCCCGAACGCACCGTCTATTCCGATTACGCCACGATGCAGGTGATGGGCCACCGCAACCTGGGGGCCTATACGCTGTTTGGCGCGGGCGCGGCCAATGACCGCATCCTGGGCATGGTGGCCGGCGAAGTGGTGCTGCGGCTGGTCGATCGCGCGTTTGGTGGTGCCGGCGTGGCACCGCAGCAATTGCCGCGCGAACTGCCGCTGTCGGCCGAACTGATGGTGCACCGCCTGGAAGCCATGCTGGCCGGGTGCCTGGCCAGCGCATTGGGCGCCGAAACTGCCGACGTGATCCGCCCGCTGCGCCGCGAAGGCAACATCGATCACCTGGCGCCGTTCGGCAACGACGAGCATATCGTCGCGCTGGTCTTTTCGATCACCGAGCCCGGCCGCCCGGCCTGGGCGATCGAGATGGCCTTTCCCTATGACACGCTGGCCGCGCTGTTCGCCAATGGCGAGCGCCCGCCCGCCAGCGCCGAGCATGCCCCGGCCGATCCGCGCGCCGCACCCTTTGCCGATGTGCCGCTGCCGCTCAGCGCCGTGCTGGTCGACATGCGGGTGCCGCTGGCGGCGATCTCCGCGCTGGAAGTGGGGCAGATCCTGCCGGTGCCGGTGGCGCGGGCCGTGCCCTTGCGCGTGGCCGGGCAGACCATCGGCCATGGCACGGTGGGCGCGGTGGACGATCGCCTGGCCGTGCAGCTTTCGCAGATTTTCTAAGATTTCAATTGGGGGTTCTCACAATGTCGTTTCAACCGCGCGGTTTCGATTTCCTCAAGGATGTCGATGTGCGCCTCACCGTCGAACTGGGCCGCACGGAGATGAAGCTCAAGGACGTGCTGGCGCTGAACGAGGAAAGCGTGGTCATGCTCGACCGGCTGACCGATGAACTGCTCGACGTGATGGTCAACGGCAAGCTGATCGCGCGCGGCGAAGTGGTTGCCCAGGGCGATCGCTTTGGCCTGCGCATCGTCGAACTGGCCGGCAGCGAAAACGCCCCGCGCAAGGATGCGGCGTGATGCTGTGGTACATTCTCAAGCTGATGGTCGTGCTGCCGCTGATTGCCGGCATGGCCTGGGGCTCGCTGCGCCTGGCCAAGCGCTTTGAAGGCAAGTTCGGCACTTCCACCGGCAGCCGCGCGGTCAAGATCGTGGAAACGCAGATGCTTTCGCCCACGCTGCGCCTGGCGGTGATCGAATTCCACGATCGCGAGATCCTGGTGTCCACCTCGAAGAACGGCCTGGTGCGCCTGGCCGAAGCGCCGGCGCGCAAGCGGGAGGATGTGGCGTGAGGGGCAATGTTGTGGGCGGCATCCACCACCCCCCAACCCCCTCCTCTGAAGGGGAGGGGGCTTATCGGCCCTTTCTCCCCCTCCTCTTCAGAGGAGGGGGCCGGGGGGTGGTGGGCTACCTTGCACTGACACTGCTGCTGCTCCCCACTACAGCCCTCGCCCAGAGCGCGCCGGGCCAGACGGCCATTCCCGGCGCGCTGGACCGTGCGTTCAGCCAGATCGCCGGGGCGCAGTCGCAGGGCAGCCTGTCGCTGTCGTTGCAGCTCCTGCTCATCATGGGGCTGCTCACGATCCTGCCTTCGCTGATCCTGATGATGACCAGCTTTACCCGCATTCTGGTCGTGCTCTCGATCCTGCGCACGGCATTGGGCCTGCAGCAATCGCCGCCCAACCAGATCCTGATCGGGCTGTCGCTGTTTCTCTCACTGTTCGTGATGGCGCCCACGCTCGACAAGGTGAATGCCAACGCGATCCAGCCCTATTCGACCGGGCAGATTAACGCCGAACAGGCGATCGGCACGGCGGGCATGGAATTCCACGCCTTCATGGTGCGGCAGACGCGCCAGCGTGACCTGCTCATGTTCACCGACATGGCCAAGGCACCGCATTACCAGGCGACGCGCGACATTCCCTTTTCGATCCTGCTGCCCGCGTTCGTGACCAGCGAGCTGAAAACGGCGTTCCAGATCGGCTTCATGCTGTTCCTGCCGTTCCTGGTGATCGACCTGGTGGTTTCCTCGGTGCTGATGAGCCTGGGGATGATGATGATGTCACCCACGGTGGTGTCCCTGCCGTTCAAGATCCTGTTGTTCGTGCTGGTCGATGGCTGGGCGCTGCTGATGGGCAGCCTGGCATCGAGCTTCGGCTAGGAGCGCGGATTTCATGGACGACATGGCCTCGCTTCTCGCGCTTGCCGATCGCATGCTGTGGACCACGGCGCTGGTGGCCGCGCCGGTGTTGCTCGCCAGCCTGGCGGTTGGCCTGGTGGTGGGCATCATCCAGGCGGCCACCTCGGTCAACGAACAGACCCTCACCTTCGTGCCCAAGCTGGCGGTGACCGCGCTGATCCTGGTGCTGCTGGGCGGGGCGATGCTGGGCCTGATCGCCGATTTCATGACCGACGTGTTCGCCCAGATCGCGGCGACGGGGCAGTAACGATGATCGCGATGAATTTCGGGTTCGGCGCGCTGGAGACCGAATTCTGGCGGATGATCTTCCTGATGACGCGGTGCGGCGCGGCGCTGTTTGCCGTCCCGCTGTTCGGCAGCCAGCAAGTGCCGATGCAGGTGCGCGTGGTGCTGGCCGGCGGCCTGGCGGTAATGCTGTGCAACTGGACCACGATCCCGGCACCCGCCGCGCTGTTTTCGCTGCCCGGCCTGCTGGCCACGGCGGGCGAGGTGGTGATCGGGCTGGCGCTGGGCTTCGTGCTGCAATTCGCCTTTGCCGCGCCGATGATCGCGGCCGAAATGATCGGGGCGAGCATGGGCATGAGCATTGCCACCGCCGCCGATCCGGTGTCGGGCGCGCATTCACCGGCGCTGGGGCAGTATTTCTCGGTGTTGCTCACGGTGATCTTCCTGGGCCTGGGCGCGCACCTGCAATGGTTTTCGCTGCTGGTGGAAAGCTATCGCGCGTTTCCGCCCGGTGGCGGTTGGTTCACGCCCGATCGCATGGGGCTGATCGTGGGGTTCGGCACGCAGATGTTCGTGTCTGCCCTGGCCATCGCGCTGCCGGTAGTGCTGCTGCTCTTGCTGGTGCAGTTGACCTTTGGCGTGCTGGCGCGATCGGCGCCCAGCCTCAATATCTTTGCCCTGGGCCTGCCGATGGGCGTGCTCGGCGGCATTGCCGCGCTGATCGCCTCGGCCCCGCTGCTCGATGATGCGCTGACCGATCTGGTCGCCCTGGGCCTGGGCCAGGCCCAGGCGCTGCTGGTGAAATAGGGGGGGCACTGGCCATGGCAGAGAGCGAAGGCAGCGGCGAAAAGACATTCGCCCCTACCGAAAAGCGCAAACGCGATGCCGCACAAAATGGCGACGTGCTGCGCTCGCGCGAGTTGGGTACGGCGGCCGGAATCTTTGCCGGGATCGCCTGGCTATGGCTGGCCGGGCCCTGGCTGCTGGGCCAGTTGGGCCAGGTGACGCGCAGTGGCTTTTCCTGGGATCGCGACAGCCTGGATCATTTCGATCCGGGCCAGCGCCTGGTCCGCGCGCTGATCGATGTGCTGCCGCCGGTGTTGGTGCTCGGCGTGGGGCTGATCGCGGTGGCGCTGGTGTCGCAGCTGGCGTTTTCGTCTGGCCGGTGGAACGCGGGCAACCTCGCGCCCAAGGGGTCGCGCCTCGATCCAGCCAAGGGGCTGGCGCGCATGTTCGGCATCCAGGGGCTGATCGAGCTGGGCAAGGGCCTGGCCAAGGTGACGCTGCTGGGCACCATGGCCTATGTCTGGATGCGCGGGCGGGTGGTGGCGCTGGTTGGCCTGGGCGGCGGGCAGATCACCCAGGGCGCGCTGGCCGGGCAGCTGGGCTATGCCTGGGATGCCATGCTCTCGCTGCTGGTCCTGCTGGCATCGGGGCTGGTGGTGATCGCGCTGATCGATTTTCCGGTGCAGTTCGTGCGCCGCTTCAGGCGCCTGCGCATGAGCCTTCAGGACATCCGCGACGAAACCAAGGAAAGCGAAGGCTCGCCCGAAAAGAAAGCGGCGATCCGCGGCCGCCAGCGCCAGATCGCCATGGCCGGCGTCAACAAGGCCATGCGCGAGGCGCAGTTCGTGATTACCAACCCCACCCACTTTGCCGTGGCGCTGGCCTATGATCCCGCTCTGGCGCCCGCGCCGATCGTGCTGGCCAAGGGGCGCGGGGAAAAGGCGCTGGCCATGCGCGAACTGGCGGCCGAACTGGCCCTGCCCACGCTGGAATACCCCGCGCTGGCCCGCTCGGTCTATTACACCACGCGCGAGCGGCAGGTGATCCGCGAGGAACTCTATGGCCCGATCGCCGCGATCCTGGCTTTCGTCATGTCGTTGAAGCGCGGCGATACCCCGCCCGCGCCGATGGTCAGCGTGCCCATCGCGCTGCGCTTCGACGCCGATGGCCGGCCCGAAGCGCTGGTCTGACGGCACGCGTGCCGCGCGGGTGAAATGCCCTTAATCTCCTCAACCGCCGGACGTTCTTGAAGGTATGACCACGACCTCATCGACATCGTCGACCTCGGCGTCGACCAGCACCTCGACCACTTCGTCGTCTTCGGCGACGGCCAAGCTGCTGGCGTCGCTGGGCGCCAGCACGATCGACAGCTCGGGCCTGGCCGACCAGCTTTCCGCCGCGCAATACGCCGCGCGGATCGATGCGGTTAACGCCAAGCAGAGCAAGGTCGCCACGCAGATTTCCGATGCCTCGACACTCAAGTCGATGATCAGCTCGCTTGCCAGTTCGCTGGGCGACCGGGTGCGCACCGGCGATCTGGCGGTCACGCCCACGATCACCAACAGCACCGTGGCCACTGTCAGCAAGGGCACGCTCACCGGCAGCGGCACCTCCACGCTGGAAGTCACGCAGCTGGCCAAGGGACAGACGCTGGTCAGCCCGGCCATGGCCTCGACCGCCAGCGCGGTGGGATCGGGCACGTTCACGCTGCGCTTTGGCACCGTGGCAGGCGGCGCATTCACCGCTGATTCCAGCCGGTCGCAGGTCGATATCACGCTGACCAGCAGCGATACGCTGTCCACCCTGGCGCAAAAGATCAACGCCACAGGCGCGGGGGTTTCTGCCTATGTCGCCACCGGGGCGAGCGGCGCGCAGCTGGTGATCAAGGGCGCCGATGGCGCGGCCAACGGCTTTCAGATCGAAACCACGCCGGCCGCCGGCGATACCACGCTGGCTGGCCTGGCGTGGACGCCGGCGGGCGATGCCACCCGGCTCAAGTCCACCGCCACCGATGCGGCCTATACGCTCGATGGCGTGGCGCGCACCGCCACGTCGAACACCATCACCGATGCGGCGCCGGGCCTTACGCTCAAGCTGACCGGCACCAACACCGGCGCGCCGACCACCATCACCTTTTCCGATCCGTCGAGCGCGATCCAGACGGCGATGACCGATCTGGTCGATGCGCTGAACCAGGTGGTCAGCACGCTGACATCGGATACCGATCCCACCAACGGCTCGCTCAACAACAATCCCGGCGCGCGATCGCTGCGCCAGACGCTGACCACGCTGGCCAGCAAGGTGGTGATGCCCAATGCCGCCAGCGGCCAGCCCAGCACGCTCAGCGACCTGGGCCTCAAGATCAACCGCGATGGCACGTTCAGCCTCGATACCACGGTGCTCGGCAATTCGCTGAGCAAGAACCCCGATGGCGTTGCGGCCATGTTCACCAATGGCCTCTACGGCGTCTATGCCACGTTCGATTCGATCTCGCGCTCGGTGGCGTCGACCACCGATCCCGGCTCGCTGGGCGGGGTGATCACCTCGCTGGGCACCAAGCAGGCGACGCTGACCACGCAATTGACCGATCTGCAGAACCAGCAGGCCACGCTGCGCAGCCAATTGCTGACGCGCTATGCCGCCCTGGCCACCAAGGTTTCGGATTCGCAATCGACGCTGACGTTCCTGACCAACCAGATCACGGCGTGGAACAACAAGAGCGGCTGATGCCGATCGCGATCGTGACCGAGCACAACCGCAGCGTGAATTACCAGAGGGGCAACGGGTTCTGACATGCGCTATAACCGCGATCCGGGGGAAGCCTATCGCCGCGTCGATTTCGAGGCGCGGGTGCACGGCGCCAACCCGCGCCAATTGGTCGACCTGTGTCTGGAACAGGTGGCCGGCTCGCTCGGCCGGGCGATCTATGCCGAAAAGACCGGCGACAATGCGGCCAAGAGCGCGGCGCTTACCCGCGCGGTTTCGGCGCTGACCGCGCTGCAGATGGGCGTGGACAGCCAGACGCCGACCGGCCCGGCGCTGATCCAGCTCTACCAGTCTGCCCGGCGCACCGTGCTCGACAGCGCGCTGCGCTTCGACGGGGCCAAGATGGACACCATCCGCCAGGATTTCCTTGAAATCCGCCAGGCCATGATGGGCCACTGATCACGCGTTTTCCGCACAGCCACAAGGCCCGGTGACACCATAGCGTCACCGGGCCTTGCCGTTTCTGGTCCCTGGCTCAGCTCTGGTTGCACAGGCCGATCACCGCCGCGCCCAGATCATCGAGCGCGATCTGGCGGCCGGCTGCGCCGATCTCGATCGCGGCGCTTGGCGCTTCGCTGACCAGGGCGCTCTTGGGATCTTGTACGATCGTGTCCATGCCGCTGTCGTGCAGCAGTTTCAAACCCTTGGCACCATCGTTGCCCATGCCGGTGAGCAGCGCGCCCACGGCCGGAATGCCGGCGCGGGCGATCGAGCCATAAAGCAGGTTGGCCGAAGGGCGCGAGCCCTCCACCGGCTCGCGCTCCATCAGGCGGATCTTGGGCGGCTGGCCCGGCTCGATCACCACGTGGCGATCGGGATCGGCGGCGATGTGGATCGTGCCCTGGGCGAGGGCAGCGCCATCGCGGGCGATCTTCACGCTGCAACCCAGGTCGGTATCCAGCCGCTTGATGAAGGTTTCGGCCAGCATCGGTTCGGCCTGGAGGCAGATCACCGTGGGCGGGCATTCATCGGGCCATTCGGCCAGGATGGTGGTCAAGGCGTCGATCCCGCCCATCGAGGCGCTGAACGCCACGAAGCGCCCGTTCCAGGTGAACTTGGCCGCTTCGGCGGCGGCTGCCTCGCGCTTGGCCTGCTGCTTTGACCGGTCACGCACGTTGGAATTGGCCGCGGCCAGCACGATCTTGCCCAGCTTGCCCACGGTCTTGGCAAACTGTTCGGGCGTGGCCTTGAGCGGCTTGGGAAAGCATTCCACCGCGCCCAGCTCGAACGCCTTGAGCGAGGTTTCCGTGCCGGCCTGGGTAAGGCTCGAGAGCATCACCACCGGCAGCGGGTTGCTGCCCATGATCTCTTCCAGGAACTCGATCCCGCTCATCCCCGGCATTTCCACGTCGAGCGTGATCACGTTGGGTTTGAGATCCGCAATGCGTTCGCGCGCGTCTGCCGCATTGGCGGCAGCGCCGACGACGACAACATTCTTGGTCTGGTCGAGGATGTCCGAAAACAGCGCGCGCATCGCCGCCGAATCGTCCACCACAAGAACGCGAGCTTCGTGCATGGATCATGAAACCTTCGTCTGGGCGCCACTGTCACGGCGCCATCTGCAAGCCCATCCATAGCCAGCGAGCCCGGTGCAAATTCCATCCGCGCCCCTAGGTATCTCACCCTAAGAGCGCGGAAAGCGCGCCTTTCCCCATTCCCGCTAAGCCTGTGTCGACCACCCGCCACCGTGTTGCCCACGGCCCGCGCCAAACCCTTGGCAACGGCCGATTCGCCCCACGCAGCGGCCGCCAGAAAGCTGACTTCACGTCATTGCGCTATCGAGGGGAAACCGACGCGATGCCCACGATCACTCTGCCACCCCGCTGCGACCGGGCGGCTGCCGAGGTGCTGCTGCCCGAACTGGTGGCCGCGCTGGGCACTGGCCCGCTGCAGATCGATGGCACGGCCTGCACCCATGTGGGCCAGGCGATGTTCCAGGTTCTGGTGAGCGCGCGGCGCAGCGGCGATGGTGCGGTGATCGAACCCTCGCCCGCCCTGCGCGAAGCCGCCCGCCAGATCGGGCTGGAAACCGAACTCTTTGACGGAGCGCACGCATGAACGCGGAAGAAATCCAGGCGATCTTCTTTGCCGAGTGCGAGGAATCGCTGGCCGCGGCCGAACAGGGCCTGGCCGCGTGCAAGGAAGGCACGCAGGACGCCGATACCGTCAATGCCGTGTTCCGCGGGGTCCACTCGATCAAGGGTGGCGCCGGTGCCTTTGGCTTCATCGCGTTGCAGGCCTATACCCACACGTTCGAGACGCTGCTGTCAGACGTGCGCGATGGCACCGTGGCGATCACCGAGCCGCTGATCGATCTGCTACTGCGCGCGCTTGATACGCTGAGCGACCATGTCATGGCCGCGCGCGGCCAGGGCGACACGCCCGACGACGCCGCGCTCCAGGCCGAACTGACCGCCGCGATGGCCGCCAATGCCGGCGCTGCGCCGGCAGCGGCGCATGAACCGGCGCCTGCGCCACAAGCGGCACCGGCACCGGCCAGCAGCAGCAGCGACGACGCCGCGTTCGATGACATGGGCCTCGATTTCGATTCGATGCTCGACAGCATTGCCGGCGCCATGGCGGCCAGCGACAAGGCGGAAAACGCCACCGAGGGCGAGGACGCCCCGGCCGGTTGGATCGTCAAGATCCGCCCCCATGCCGGCGCCATGCGCAACGGCAGCGAGCCGATGCTGATGCTGCGCGAGGTGCTGGAGCTGGGCGGCGCCTGCGTCGATTGCGAGGTTGGCGCAGTGCCGCACCTCGACGTGCTCGATCCCGGCATGGGCTATCTGGGCTGGACGTTCCGCATGCCCGGCAGCGTTGACGAAGCGAGCGTGCGGGACATTTTCGATTTCGTGGGCGACGATTGCGAAATCGCCATCGGCAGCGAAGCCGTGATGCCGGCGGTGCGCCTGCCGGCAGCCC